>JAKDLE010000257.1 GCA_030453005.1 Pseudonocardia sp.
GCTCGGTCGGGGTCACGCGGCACCGCCCATGATCGTCAGGATCGGGACATGCGCGCCACCTGTGTCGCTCATGTCCCGGTTCCGGCGATCTTGCCGGGTATCCGTCGCGTGCCTCACTCCCCCGCCACCTCCAGGACGACGCGGGCCAGCCGCTCGTCGGCGTCGGCGTGCCCGGACACGCGCGCCGCGGCACCCATCGCGGCGAGCCGCGCGGGGTCGGTGAGCAGTGGCAGCAGCTCGGCCAGTACGCGGTCACCGGTGAGCTCGGCGTCGGGCACGAGCACCCCTCCCCCGGCGGCCACCACGGGGCCCGCGTTGAGCGCCTGCTCGCCGTTGCCGTGCGGCAGCGGGACGTAGACACCCGGCAGCCCGACCGCCGACACCTCGGCCACCGTCATCGCACCCGCACGCCCGAGCACGGCGTCGGCGGCGGCGTAGGCGAGGTGCATGTCGTCGATGTAGGGCAGGGGCACGTAACCCGGGTGTGGGGGGCCGGCGAGGCCGCCCTTACCGTGCGCGTGCAGCACCCCGACCCGCGCGTCGAGCAGGCCGGGCAGGGCTGCGGAGAGAGCGGAGTTGAGCGACCGTGCGCCCTGGGAACCACCGAAGACCAGCAGCACCGGGCCGTCGGGGGGCAGGCCGAAACGCGCGCGGGCCTCAGGCCGCAGGGCGGGCCGGTCCAGGGCGGTGACGGCGCGGCGCAGGGGGATGCCGAGCACCTGCGCATCCGCCAGTCCGCTGCCCGGCACCGCGGCGACGACCCGCGCGGCGAACCGGGCCCCGACCTTGTTGGCCAGCCCCGCGCGGGCGTTGGCCTCGTGCACGACGATCGGGACGCGCCCGCGGGCCCCGAGGTATGCGGGTAGCGCGACGTAGCCGCCGAACCCGACGACGACGTCGGCGTCGACGCCGACCAGCACCTCGCGGACCCGGCGGATCGCGCCGCGGACCCGGCCGGGCAGCCGCAGCAGGTCGACGCTGGGGCGGCGGGGCAGGGGCACCGGTGGGATGAGCGCCAGGTCGTAGCCGCGGGCCGGGATCAGCGTGGTGTCCAGGCCCCGGGCGGTGCCCAGTGCGGTGATCCGGGCGTCGGGCTCCAGGCGGCGCACGGCGTCGGCCAGGGCCAGTGCGGGCTCGATGTGTCCGGCGCTGCCCCCGCCTGCGACCACGACGGACAGCGTCACCGACCTCGGACCCGTCCGGGGGGTCACCGGACCCGCCCGGCTGCCCGGGGCGCAGGCGCCCGGTACGGCTCGGGGGCGGGCAGCATCAGCAGCCGGCTGAGCCGACCCTGACCGGTCCGCGACTGCTTGCGCAGCACCGCCACGGCCTCCGGCTCATGGCGGGCGGCGTTGGCGAGCATGCCGAACACGAACATGGTGACCACGAGCGAGGTACCTCCCGAGGAGATCAGCGGCAGCTGCAGCCCGGTCACCGGCAGCAGCCCCACGACGTACCCGATGTTGATGGCGGCCTGCGCCACCAGCCAGGTCGTCGACGTCGCGACGACGAGCCGCAGCCACGGGTCCTTGACGCGCGCGGCGATCCGGAACCCGGTGTAGGCGAGCGTCGCGAACAGCGCGAGCACCGCGAAGCCCCCGACGAACCCGAGCTCCTCGCCGATGATCGCGAAGATGAAGTCGTTGCTGGCGTTCGGGAGATAGCTCCACTTGGCGCTGCCCTGCCCCAGCCCGACGCCGAGCAGCCCGCCGTCGGCCAGCGAGTACAGGGCCTGCCGGGCCTGGTACCCCGCCGCCAGGTTGTCCGTTTCGGTGCCGTTCAGGAAGGACATCACCCGGGCGAGGCGGTAGTCGGCCGACAGCGCGAGCAGCACCGCCCCCGCCACCGCTCCGCCGCTGATCCCGGCGATCAACCGCATCGGGGCGCCCGCGAAGAACAGCAGGGCGATCATGACGATCCCCAGGGTGACCGTCATCCCGAGGTCGGGTTGCAGGACCAGCAGGAGCAGCAGGAGCAGCGTGACCGGCACGACCGGCGAGAGCGCATAGCGCCAGCGGTGCATCACCGCGCGCCGGGCCACCAGCACGTGGGCGCCCCACAGGGTGAGCGCCACCTTCACCGCCTCCGACGGCTGCACGGTGAAGGAGCCGCCGATCGCGATCCAGGCCTTGGCCCCGCCCCGCTCGGTGCCGATGAGCAGCACCGCCACCAGCGAGACGACCCCGATCACCAGCGACGCGGGCGCGAGGGAGCGCAGCCGGGTCGGCGAGATCCGCAGGCCGAGCCAGAACAGCGCCAGGCCCGGGACGCAGAACATCAGCTGCCGGGTGAACACGTCGTAGGACGAGCCGCCCGAGGTGTAGGACTCCACCGACGACGCCGAGAGCACCATCACCAGCCCGAACAGGGTGAGCAGCCCGAAGACCCCCAGGACGAGGTGCAGCGAGGTCAGCGGACGCGACAGCCACTGCGACATCGCGGTGCCCGCCCGTCCGACGGCCACCCGGACGGGGCGCGGACGGCTCCGGCGGGTGCTCATGCCCTGGGTCTTCACGCGGGCCCCTCCGGGAGGGCCGCGACGGCGGCGGCGAAGGCGTCGCCCCGGGCGGCGTAGTCGCGGAACTGGTCCATCGACGCGGCGGCCGGGGCGAGCAGCACCACATCACCCGGACGGGCGAGGGTGGCGGCGCGGCGTACGGCGGTCGTCATCGGGTCATCGTCACCCGCGGGCACCTCGCTCACGGGGACCTCCGGGGCGTGTCGCGCGAGCGCGGCGACGATCTCCGAGCGGTCGGCGCCGATCACCACGGCCGCGCGCAGCCGGGTGCGGTGGTGGGCCACGAGGTCGTCGACCGAGGCGCCCTTGAGCAGCCCACCGGCGATCCACACGACCGGTGACCCGGGCGGTACGGCGGCCACGGAGGCGGCCGCGGCGTGCGGGTTGGTGGCCTTCGAGTCGTTCACCCAGGTGACTCCTGCCCGGACGGCGACCGGCTCGGCCCGGTGTCGACCCGGGCGGAAGCCCGTCAGCCCGGCGCGCACGGCGTCCGGCCCGACGCCGTGCGCGCGGGCCAGCGCGGCGGCGGCCAGCGCGTCGGGGAGGCCGGGCGGGCCGCCCGGGTGCAACGCGGCGGCGTCGACGAGCTCGACGAGCCCGTCGCCGAAGGCCCGGTCGACCAGCACCCCGTCGATCACACCCAGCTCTCCGGGCTCCGGTTCGCCGAGGGTCACCCCGACGCGCCGCCCGGTGGGCGCGGCCGCGAGCAGCCCGGCCGCGCGGGCGTCGTCGATCCCGGCGACGGCCACCGGCCCGAGCAGCGCGCGCGCCTTGGCGGCGACGTAGGCGTCCATCGAGCCGTGCCAGTCGAGGTGGTCCTCGGCCACGTTGAGCACGCAACCCGCCGCAGGCCGGATCGAGGGCGACCAGTGCAGCTGGAAGCTGGAGAGCTCCACGGCCAGCACCGGATGCCCGGCCCGGACCGCGTCGACCGCCGCATGGCCGATGTTCCCGCAGGCCACCGCGTCGGTCCCGGCGGCGAGGAGCACGGCTTCGAGCATCTGCGTGGCGGTGGTCTTGCCGTTGGTCCCGGTCACCACGAGCCAGGCGGGCGGGTCCTCGCGGGCCGCGCCGAGCCACCAGGCCAGCTCGGTCTCCCCCACCACGGGCACGCCCGCCTGGGTCAGCGGATGGTCGGGACGACGGCCCGGCCCCGTGACGACGAGCGAGGTGCCCGAGGGCAGCGGATCGGACTCCACGCCCGCGCGCACGCCGTCAGGCAGGTCGACGAGCCGCTCAGGCACCGCGTCGGTGACCGTGACGGAGGCGCCGAGGTCGACGAGCGCCCGAGCAGCGGCGCGCCCGGACACCCCAGCGCCCGCGACGACGACGACGGCGCCGCGCAGCGCGTCCACCCGCACGCGCCCGGGGGTCACAGGCCTGCGCTCGCGTTGAGCCACTCGTTGTAGAACAGGCCCAGGCCCAGGGCCGCGCACATCGCCGCCAGGAGCCAGAAGCGGATGATGACCGTCGTCTCCGCCCAGCCCGCCAGCTCGAAGTGGTGGTGGAACGGCGCCATCCGGAACAGCCGCCTGCGCGTCGTGCGGAACACCACGATCTGCAGCGCCACCGACAGCACCTCGACGACGAACACCCCGGCGATCACGACGAGCAGCAGCTCGGTGCGCGTCACCATCGACAGGCCGGCGATCAACCCGCCCAACGCCAGTGACCCGGTGTCGCCCATGAAGATCCGGGCGGGGGCGGCGTTCCACCACAGGAACCCGATGCAGCCGCCCATCGCGGCGGCCGCCACGAGCCCGACGTCGAGCGGGTCGCGCACCTGGTAGCAGCCCGCGACGGCGTCGAGCGCACAGGCGTTGCGGAACTGCCAGAACGCGATGATCACGTAGGTGGCGAGCACCATCGCGGAGGTGCCCGCGGCGAGCCCGTCGAGGCCGTCGGTGAGATTCACCGCGTTGGACCAGGCCGCGATCACCAGGTAGGCGAACACGACGAACCCGACCGAGCCGAAGCTCAGCACCGTGATGTCGCGGACGAACGACAGGTTCGTCGACGCCGGGGTCAGCCCGTCGGCGTTGGCGAACCGGACCGCGAGCACCCCGAAGATCACGGCGGTGACCAGCTGCCCGAGCAGCTTGGAGGTCTTGTTCAGCCCCAGGTTGCGCTTGCGGCGGATCTTGAGGTAGTCGTCGAGGAAGCCGACGAGCCCCAGGGCCGTGGTCAGGAACAGCACCAGCATGGCCGAGAGCGTGACCGGCTCCCCGGTGAACAGGTGCGAGAACAGGTAGCCCAGCCAGATCGCCAGGATGATCGCGACGCCGCCCATCGTCGGAGTACCGCGCTTGGCCTGGTGGCTCGACGGGCCCTCGGCCCGGATCTCCTGGCCGAAACCCTGGCGCGCGAAGAACCGGATCAGGTACGGCGTGAGCAGGATCGACACCGCGAGGGCCACCCCCGCAGCGATGAAGACGCCTCTCACCGAGCTCCCTCCGACGGTGGCGTGTCGATCAGTGCCCCGGCGAGCCGTTCCAGCCCCGCCGCGCGGGACGCCTTGACCAGCACCACGTCCCCGGACCGCAGCTCGGCCCGCAGCAGCGCCAGTGCCTCGTCGACGTCGGCGGTGTGCCGCAGCCGCCCCCCGTCGAACGAGGTGCCGTACTCCGGGGCCGCGACGGCCACCAGCTCGTCGACGCCGTGGGTCCGCGCGTCCTGCGCCACCCGCGCGTGCGCCGCGTCCGAACCGGCCCCGAGCTCGCCGATCCGCCCCAGCACCGCCCACGTCCGACGGCGCCCGCTCCTCGGGCCGGAGGGGCCGTGTCCGCTCCTCGGGCCGGAGGGGCCGTGTC
>JAKDLE010000258.1 GCA_030453005.1 Pseudonocardia sp.
GAGTTTGCCGAGGTCGAGGCGTCGACCCGCGGTGGGAGGTCCCCCTCGACCTCCTGCCTGAGGGGGACGCGGGGCCCGGGTGCCGCCCCTAGCGTCGGCGCGAGCCACCGGCCGCCGGGACGTACCGGCCGCCAGAGCCCGCACTGGAGGACGCCATGACCACCGTCGCCACCACCGCGACGAGCTCCCTCGTCGACATCGCCCACGACCTCGTCGGGAGCGGGCGGGGGATCCTGGCCGCGGACGAGAGCATCGGCACGATGTCGACCCGTCTGGAGAAGGCCGGGGTCGAACCCACCGAGACGAACCGGCGGGACTACCGCGAGCTGCTGGTGACCACCGCGGACCTGCGCGAGGGGGTCAGCGGCGTGATCCTCTGCGACGAGACGCTGCGCCAGCGGCTCTCCGACGGTCGGATCTTCCCGCACGCCCTCGACGAGCTGGGCCTGCTGCCCGGGATCAAGGTCGACACCGGTGCCCGACCTCTCGCCGGGTCCGCCGGGGAGACCGTCACCGAGGGCCTCGACGGACTGGACGCACGGCTCGCGGAGTACGCCGAGCTCGGCGCCCGGTTCGCCAAGTGGCGCGCGGTGATCACCATCGGTGACCGCACCCCGAGCCGATGGGCACTGTGGGCAGGGGCGCACTCGCTAGCCCGCTACGCCCGTTCCTGCCAGGACGCGGGCATCGTGCCGATCGTCGAGCCCGAGGTGCTCATGGACGGCGACCACACGATCTGGCGCTGCGCCCCGGTCACCGCGGCCGCCCTGCGGACCCTGGTCGACGAGCTCACCGTCGCCTGCGTCGATCCGGCCGCCATGGTGCTCAAGCCGAACATGGTGGTGGCCGGGTCGACGTGCCCGCAGCAGGCCTCCCCGCGGGAGACGGCCACCGCCACCGTCGAGGTGCTCGGCGCAGCCCTGCCCGACGACCTCGCAGGCGTCGCCTTCCTCTCCGGCGGGCAGGACCCGGACGTCGCCACGGCGAACCTCGCGGCGCTGCAGGAGGTCCCCGCACCCTGGCCGCTGACGTTCTCCTTCGGGCGAGCGCTGGTGAGCCCGGCCCTGCAGGCCTGGCGAGGGGATCCGCGGCGCGTCGTCGACGGCCAGGCCGCGCTGGCCCGCCTGGTCGGTCGCAACGCGGCGGTGCTGCGGACCCCGTCGCGCCGGAGGTGACCGGGGCGGCCGCGGCCGGCGGGGGGTGGGCTCAGCGGAACAGGCCCTCGCGCAGCGCCACCGCCACCGCGGCGGCCCGATCGGGTGCCTCGAGCTTGCGGTACACGGCGCGGACGTGGCTCTTGACCGTCTCCTCGCCGACGACCAGGCGTCCGGCGATCGCCCCGTTGCTCAGCCCCGCGACGATGAGGGCGAGCACCTCGCTCTCGCGCTGGGTCAGCCCGAGGCGCGCACCCGGCCAGAACTCCCCCGCGTCGATGCGGGCGGCCGACGCGGCCACCCGCCCGGCGAGGGCCGCGTCCACGGCGATGTCGCCCGCCTGCACCCGGTGCAGCTGGCGGACGAGCTCGTCGCCGTCGATCTTCTTGAGCAGGTAGCCGCGCGCCCCGGCCCGCAGCGCCTGGAAGAGGTACTGCTCGTCGTCGTAGACGGTGAGCATCACGACGCGCCGGCCCGGATCGCGCGCCAGCAGCGTCCGGCACAAGTCCAGTCCGCTGCGGTGGCCCAGTCGCACGTCGGAGACCACGATGTCGGGGTCCAGGTCGGCCGTGGCCCGCACACCGGCGTCGGCGTCGGCGGCCTCGCCCACCACGCGCACGTCCAGCCCGGCCAACATCGCCTTGAGCCCGGTCCGGACCATCTCGTGATCGTCGACGAGCACGATGCGCAACGGACGGATGGTCATCGCCCGATGGTAGTCGCCGCTGGTCCGCAGGAGACGCTGCTGCGCACCAGCGGGGACAAGGCACGCTGGCCGCGGTGCGGCGGCCGCGGCCCGAAGGACGGCGCCGGGGACACCGCTTCGTGGGACCCCCGGCACGACTACCGGGGCTCCCGTCCGGACATCGGTCACCACGAGGCCGCTGAGCTCGACGGCGGTGGGTTCCTCACGCACGGACGTCCTCGTCCTCGGTGGTCGGGGCGGTGGCGGCCACCGGCGCGGCGGCCGCCGGCGTGGCGGCCGCAGTCGTGTCGGCCCCAGTCGTGTCTGTCGCAGCCGTGTCGGGCAGCACCCTCAGCGCGGACGGCGGCAGCTGGAGGGGGATCCGGTCCCCGGGCTCGACCGGGACGGCGGGGGCGACGGTGGCGGTGAGCCCGATCCCGCCCGCGGTGGTCACGACCGTGCGGTGGGTCCCAGCGAACCGGGCCTCGCGCACCGTGGCCGGCACGGTGTTGGGGGCGCCGTCGGCGCCGAGGATCCGCAGCGACTCCGGGCGGACCACGAGCACGCCGGGTCCGTCGGGGGCGGGGACGCCCAGGCGCAGCTCACCGAGCGGGCACGCGAACGACGAACCGGTCACCGTGCCGCGCACCTCGTTGACTCCGCCGAAGAACCGCGCCGCCGACAGCGTCGGCGGGTCGGCGTAGAAGCTCGACGGCGGGCCGACGGCCTCGATGCGCCCGTCGAGCATCAGCGCGACGTCGTCGGCGAGGTCGACGGCCTCCTGCTGGTCGTGGGTCACGAACACCATGGTGGTCGACAGCTCCCGCTGCAGCCTGCGCACCAGCTCCCGCATCCGCAGGCGCAGTTCGGCGTCGAGCGCGGAGAACGGCTCGTCGAGCAGCAGCACCCGCGGGTCGAGCACCAACGCCCGCGCGAGGGCGACCCGCTGCTCCTGTCCACCGGAGAGCTCCCCGACGCGGCGACCGGCGACGTCGGGGAGCCCGACCAGATCGAGCATCGCCCGCGCCCGCGACCGCCGGGCCGCCCGCGGGACCCCGCGCATCCGCAGCCCGAAGGCCACGTTGTCGCCGACCGTGAGGTGACCGAACAGCAGCGGCTTCTGGAAGACCATGCCGACCGGGCGACGCTCGGCGGGCAGCCCGAGCACCGGGGCGCCGTCGATCCGCACCTCCCCCGCGCCTGCGGTGAGCAGCCCGGCGACGACCTTCAGCACCGTGGTCTTTCCGCAGCCCGACGGGCCGAGCAGCGCGGTGAGGGTGCCGCCGGGCACCCGCAGGTCCACCCCGTCGACGACCGGGACACCCCGGTTGTAGGCCACCCGCAGACCGGTGACGGCCAGCTCCCCGCTCACAGCGCTCCGACCATCACAGCCGACCGAACCCGACCGTGGCCGCCGTGGGCCCGGTGAGGAACCGCGCGGTGAGGCCGACCAGCAGCACCGGCGGCACCGCGATCACCAGCGACAGCGCCGCCGCGGCCGTGAGGTCGGCGGACCCGATCGCGGCGAACAGCAGCAGCGGCAGGGTCTGCACGGTGCCCCCTCCGATCAGCAGGGTGAGGATGTACTCGCTCCAGGAGATCAGGAACGCGAACAGGGCGGCCACCGCGAGGCCCGGCGCGACGGCGGGCAGGGTCACGTGCACCAACCGGCGCACTGGCCCGGCCCCGAGTACCCGGCCCGCGTCCTCCACACCCGCGTCGAGGCCCGCGAAGGACGCCGACATCACCAGGCTGACGTAGGGGACGGTCGGGATCAGCTGCACCAGCACCACTCCGGCGACGGTGTCGGCGAGGCCGTAGCGGATGAGGAACACCTGGATGCCGAGCGTGACCGCGAGCGTCGGCACGATCACCGGGGCCAACAGCAGCAGCTGCACGGCCCGCCTGCCGGGGAACGTGTGGCAGCCGAGCGCGCGACCGGCGGCGGCGCCGATGACCGTGGCGAGGGCCGCCACGGTCAGCGCGATCAGCAGCGAGGTGCCCAGCGCCGCGCGCACCGCGGGGTCGCCGAGCAGGGCCAGGCCGCGGCCGGAGAGCTCCGGGGTCAGCGCGGGGTAGCGGAACTCCCCGGCCACCGCCCACAGCAGCAGCGGCACCAGCGGCACCAGCAGCGCGGCCGCGAGCAGACCCGCCCCCGCGGCGCGTCGACCCGACGCGGCCCGGCTCACCCCCGCAACCGCTCACTCAACGACAGGTACGCCACGGCGCACGCCCCGACCAGCACCGCCGTGACCACCGCGATGGCCATCGCGAGCGGCCGCGCGGCGAGGTCGGGGTCGCGGAACTGCTGGTAGGCCACGACCGGGAGGGTGGCGGGGAAGGGCCTGCCGAGCAGGAACGGCACCTCGTAGGAGCCGAGGGTGAACGCGAGGACCAGCACGGACGCGGCGGCCACCGCGGGAGCCAGCACCGGCAGCAGCACGTGCCGCAGCCGCTGCGCCGCGCTCGCGCCGAGTGCGCGGGCGGCGTCCTCGAGCTCCGCGACCCCGGACGACAGCGCGGCCAGCACCACGACCGCCACGAAGGGCGCCTCCTTCCACACGTAGGAGGCGATGATCCCCCAGCCGAACGCGTCCTGGGTCAGCGCCGGGAAGTCCGCCGGGCCGTCGACCCAGCCGAGCCCGGCCGCGACCCGGGACAGCGCCCCGCTCTGCGCGAGCAGCAGGATCATGGCCAGCGCGGCGACGGCGTGCGGCAGCGGCAGCGTCACCTGCAGCAGCGCCGCGAACCCCCGCCGGGTCCGGCCCAGCGACCGCACGAGCAGCGCCGCGGCCACCCCGAGCACCGCGGCGGCCGCGGTCGACACCAGCGCGACGCGCAGCGTGATCCCGACCGACGCGCGCACCGCGGGGTCGGCCCACAGGGCGCGGTAGGCGTCGAGCGAGAGGTCGCGGGCGGGCGGATAAGGCTGGTAACCGACGCTCTGGGCGACGGCCTGGACGAACCCGCCGCCGAACAGCACGACGACCACGCCCAGTGCCGGGGCGAGCAGCAGCGCGACCCGCAGCCCACGGGGCACCCGTGCGGGCCGGGTCGCGGGCCGGAGCTCGCGGGTGACGGTCACCGCTGCAGCACCTCGGCGGTCCACCCGTCCTCCACGGCCGTGGCGTAGCCGGAGTGGAGCTCGGGCAGGGTGCGCGCGGTGAGCTCGTCGAGCGGCAGGACCGACTCGCCGAGGTCCACGGCGTCGAACGCGGCCCGCACGTCGGCCGGTACCCGGTCCAGCTCGATGACCGGGTAGATCCCGCCGTCGGCGAAGAACCGCAGCTGCGTCTGCGGGTCCTGCAGCAGGTTCGCCAGCACGAGCGCGGCGGCCCGGTCGGCCGCGTCGGCGGGGATCGCGAGGAAGCTGGTGTTGGCGATGTTGCCCGGGCTCGGCACGGCGGTCCGGGTGGTGGCCGGGAAGACGCCGTCGGCCACCTTCGCCGCCACGGTGCCGGGGCCGTAGGTGAAGTAGGCG
>JAKDLE010000259.1 GCA_030453005.1 Pseudonocardia sp.
GCCCTGGACGCCTACGCGGAGCGTCCCGACGCGATATCCGTCATCGGCATCGACGTCCGCGACGTCGCAGAGTCGGCGTTGAGCCTGCTCGACGAGCTCGGTGCCCGCTACCCCTCGGTCGTCGACACCAGCGGCGAGTTGTGGGCCGCCCTGGAGGTCCCGCTCGCCCTGCCGACCAGCTACGTACTGCGCGCCGACGGGTCGCTGCGGCGGGTGGACCCGGTCGTCCTGCGCACCCCCGACGAGGTGGCACAGGCCGTGCAGACCCACCTCACCGCGCCCTGACCCGACACCTGGAGACAGCGATGCCGACCATGCCGCCCGTCCCGCGTGGTGGTGCCGCCGTCGTGGCGGCGACGTGGGTCGTCGCCGGAGCCGCGCACCTGAGGATCGCGCTCGACGCCGTGGGGCCGGCCGCGGTGTTCGGGTTCGCCCTGGCCGCGGTGGCCCTCGTGGGTGCGGGCGCGTTGCTCGCGGCGCCGCGACCGGAGCTGCTGGTCCTCGCGACCGTCGCCGGGGTGGTCGGGGTGGGCGCGTTCGCGCTCCCGCTGATCCTGCCCTTCCTCGGCGTCGGCGGCCCTGTCGCCGATCCCGCCGAGCCCTGGGCCATCGGCGCTTTCCTCGTCGATGCGCTGACCGTTCGGCTGGCCGCGTTCACGCTGCGCCGCGCTAGAGCCAACCTACCCTCCCGGCCAGCAGGGCGTAGCCCAGGAACGCCACCACGTTGATCAGCGTGTGCGCGCCGACGAGCACCCACAGCCGGTTGGTGCGCTGCCAGACCCGCGCGAAGACCAGCCCCATCACCAGGTTGCCGAAGAATCCGCTCGCTCCCTGGTAGAGGTGGTAGCAACCGCGCAGGAACGCCGAGGCCAGCGCGGCGCGGTTGGCCGACCACCCGAGCTGGCGCAGCCGGGTCAGCAGGTAGCCGACCTCGACGACCTCCTCGGCCCACGCGTTCGCCGCCGACGAGGCGATCAGCACCGGCAGCTCCCACCAGGTGTCGCCCAGCGTCGTCGGCGCGATCGTCGCGCTGAGGCCGGCGGCCCGGGCGATCAGGTAGAGCCCGAGACCCGGCACTCCGATCAGGGCGGCGAGGCCCATCGCGCCGCCCAGGTCGCGCCCGGGACGGCCGGCGTCCAGACCCACCGACCGCAGCGCGAACCCGGCCCGCAGCAGCAGGTAGGCGCCGAGCGCGCCCCAGCCGACCAGCTGCAGCACCCGGACCAGCTGCAGCGCCAGGTCGACCAGCTCGACGTCCGCGGCGGGAGCGTTGAGCACCACCTGCTGCTGCGCCAGCGGTGTCGGCGAGAGCACGGCGTCGACGAGGTTGAGGAGGCTGCGCATCGCGGCCAGGCCCGTGGTCACGGTGAGCACCACGAGCAACTCGGTGACGATCAGCCTCCGGTCCCGCGGGTCGCAGACCACCGGGATGTTCGACGGAGGGGGAAGGAACCAGTCCCGCACGGTGCCCGCCACGGAGCCGACGCTACCGCCGGAGCCACCGGGTGGTGACGATGCCCTGGCCGACCACGTCACGCTGCGTCCGTTCGGAGCGACACGCCGGACACGGCTGCGCGTCGCGGTGAGATTCGTCCTACCCCACTCGGCCGCCCGACCGTCACCTTCTCGTACTTCGGGGAGTTGCACAGTTGACACGAGGAGTGGAGATTTCATGCGCGCGTACAGCAGGGCTCGTCGTCGGGCTGCGGTGGTCGGTGCGGTCGTGGCGATGCTGCTGTCCGCAGGTTCGGTAGCGCTCGCCGGGCCGATACCCGGGCCTCCCGTGCCCGCCCCGCTCGTGCCGGGCACCCCGTGCACCGAGACGGCCAGGGCCTGCGCGGACCTGGTCGGGCTGCGGGCCTGGCTGTTCCAGGACGGTGAAATCCTGCGCGGACCGGTCCCGATCAGCATCGGCGACGAGCTCGACCCCACCCCACCCGGCCGGTACGCCGTGGAGTGGAAGGCCGAGGACTGGGTGAGCCGCGAGTACGGCTCACCCATGCCCTTCTCGGTGTTCTTCGCCCCCGGCGGCATCGCCTTCCATGAGGGCCGCCTGGACACCAGCTCCTACGGTTGCATCCGACTGGAACGCGACAACGCGATCGCGTTCTTCGACCACCTCCAGGTAGGCGACGAGGTCCAGGTGCACAGCGACGTCCCTGCGGTCGGGTAGCAGTCCCCTCGCATCCAACCGTTAGTCTCGTCTACCCTCGCAGGTGATGCCAGCTAACGACTCGACTCGGATCTCGGCGACCGGCGACAACGCCCCCACGATCACCGAGATCCGGGCCCTCGGTCCGTGGCGGGGCCGGCTGCTGTTCTTCGGACCAGCGGTCGTCGCCGCGATCGCCTACGTCGATCCGGGCAACTTCGCCACCAACTTCTCCGCCGGTGCTCAGTTCGGCTACCTGCTGCTGTGGGTGATCGTCGGCGCGAACCTGCTGGCCATGCTCATCCAGTCGCTCTCGGCCAAGCTCGGGCTGGCCACCGGCCGGAACCTTCCGGAGATGTGCCGCGACCGGTTCTCCCGCCCGGTGTCGCGAGGCATGTGGGTGCAGGCCGAGATCGTCGCCATCGCCACCGACTTGGCCGAGGTGATCGGCGGCGCGATCGCGCTGAACCTGCTGTTCGGGATCCCGCTGTTCACCGGCGGGGTGATCACCGGAATCGTCGCGTTCGCCCTGCTCGCGCTGCAGAGTCGGGGATTCCGGCCTTTCGAGCGGGCAATCGCGGGGCTCTTCTTCGTCATCCTGCTTGGCTTCCTGAGCACCGTGGTGCGCATCGACATCGTCCCGGCCGACGCCGCGGCCGGGCTCGTCCCGCGGTTCGACGGCACCGAGAGCCTGTTGCTGGCCACCGGCATCATCGGCGCCACGGTGATGCCGCACGTGGTCTACCTGCACTCCGCGCTCACCCAGACCCGGATCCGCGCCGACACCGCGCAGGACCGCAGGTTCCTGCTGCGTCGTCAACAGACCGACGTCGTCGTCGGGATGGGGCTGGCCGGGCTGGTCAACGCCGCCATGCTGGTCATCGCCGCGACCCTGTTCTTCGGCACCGACATCCCCGACACCGACACCCTCGACGGCGCCTACGCCGGCCTCGCCCGGGTGCTCGACCAGCCGGCCGCGTTCGCGTTCGCGATCGCCCTGCTCGCGTCCGGCTTCGCGTCGTCCGGGGTGGGGACCTACGCCGGGCAGGTCGTCATGCAGGGCTTCATCCGACGGCAGATCCCGCTGCTGCTGCGCCGGGCGCTGACGCTCGCCCCCGCGCTGGTCGTGCTCGGCATCGGGATCGACCCCACCCGCGCCCTGGTGCTCTCCCAGGTCGTGCTGTCGTTCGGCATCCCGTTCGCGCTGGTCCCGCTGGTGCTGCTGACCCGCCGCCGCGACGTGATGACGGAACTGGTCAACCACCGCCTGACCACCGCCGTCGCCGGTCTGGCCGCCGCGCTGATCATCGGCCTCAACGTGTTCCTGATCTGGCAGACCGTCACCGGCGCCTGAACCGCCGGTCAGCAGCCGACGGAGCCCAGCGAACCCCCCGGACCGCCGTTGAACGACAGGCCCCGATGCGGTACAAGATCGCCGCGAGATGCACGTGAACGCCCTGCGCAGGGCGCTGGTGTGCATCTCGCGGTGATCATGGGCCCGCGCTTCAGCGTGCGAAGGCGGTGAGGAACCGGTCGCGGAAGTCCTCCATCGGCCAGACCGGGGCCTGCGGGCCGGGGCGCAGGCCGGCCTGCCAGCCCCAGCCCGAGATCCGGTCGAGGACGGCCGGGTCGCGGGTGACGATCGAGATCGGGACGTCGCGGCCCGCCCCCTCCCCGGTGACGGCGGGCAGGGGCTGGTGGTCGCCGAGGACCAGGAGCACCAGATCGTCGTCGCCGTGGGTCCGCACGAAGGACACGAGGCTGCGCAGCGAGTACTCGATGGAGCGCCGGTACGCCGCGCCCGTCGTCTCCCCTGCGCCGGTCTCCCCTGCGCCGGTCTCCCCTGCGCCGGTCTCCTCTGCGCCGGTCGCGGCGAGGGAGCGGTAGACCGAGCCGTCGCCGAGGTCGTCCCAGCCCAGGAGCGGGGGGACGTACTCCCACGGCGTGTGGCTGGAGACCAGGGCGATCTCCGCCATGATCGGGACGGACGTCGTGCGGTCCAGGCGGGCGAAGGCCGACAGGGTGAACTGGTCGGGCACCGTGCCCCAGCCGAGGTCCGGGCCCCGGTACCCGAGTGCCGCGAAGTCGAGGAGCCGGTCGAAGCCGTAGAACTCCTGCTCCGGCCACGCCTGGGTGGTGCCCGGCATGACGGCCACCGTGCGGTGGCCCGCGTCCCGGAAGGCGCTGCTGAGGGTGCGCCGGTCGCTCGCCATGAGGGTGCGGTAGCGCTGCTGGTCGTCGATCCGCAGGCCCGACCCGAACGTGGCGTGGGCGAGCCAGCTCCCGCCGCCCACGATCGGTGAGGTGAGGAAGCCGCTGCGGGAGGCGAACCCGGCCGCGTCGAGACGGCGGGTCCCGTCGTCGAGCACGGCCCCGATCCCCGGGTCCTCCACCCCGTACCGCCCGTGGCTCTCGACGAACGCGACGACGACGTCCTTGCCCCGCAGCGCGCCGAGCAGGGCGTCGCCCGGGATGTCGCCGAACGGGTCGACGGCGATCTGCGCCGCGAACTCGTGGCGGTCGCGCAGGCTCGCCGGGACACCCACGACCGTGTCCCGGACCAGGTCCGCCGCGCTCGCCGCGGCCACCGGC
Source organism: Pseudonocardia sp. (assembly GCA_030453005.1). Taxonomy (GTDB): domain Bacteria; phylum Actinomycetota; class Actinomycetes; order Mycobacteriales; family Pseudonocardiaceae; genus Pseudonocardia. Next base: position 4,745 of record JAKDLE010000259.1, read on the forward strand.
ACGCCCGGCACGATCTGCGCGCCGAGCAGGGCGCAGGCCAACCAGGCGGGGACGAGCACGGCGACGGCGCGGGTCGCGGCGTTCCGGCGCCGGACCACCACCCGGCTCAGCCGCAGCACCGCGAGCGTGACCAGGACCGGGACGGCGACGGCGAGCACCACGGCCCCGACCACGGCGCCCGCGGCGGCGGGTGCGCCGAACGAGCCGGACAGGAAGCCCACGGCGTCGCCGAGCAGCGCGCCGTCGACCACCGGGTCGAAGGGCCGGGCGAGCACCGTGTGGAAGCCGGTGTCGACTAGCGCCAGCACCGTGAGCAGACCGAGCAGCGCGCCCAGGACGCCCGCCACCACCCGCCGAGGGCGCGCGGGGAGGACGAGGAGCAGGGCGACGGCGAGCAGCGCCTCCACCGGGATGCGCAGGAACGCCGCGGGCGAGGAGACCCCCCGCGGGATCACCAGCGCGCCCAGCACGAGAGCGGCGGCGAGGAGGGTGACGGCGACCCGACGACCGGCGCCCCGACGACCGGCGACCCGACGACCGTGCACCCCGGGGCGTCGCCGGG
>JAKDLE010000260.1 GCA_030453005.1 Pseudonocardia sp.
GAGCCCGGTCGCCGCGTACGCCCCGAGTACCGCCTCACCGCCGCGGGCCGCGACCGCGGGATCAGTCCCGGGTGTCGCGACGGATGGGGTGGTCCGGCGGCACCTGCACCAGCACGATGCGGGTGCCGTCGGGATCGGTGACCCACATCTCGCGCAGCCCCCACGGCTCGACGCGCGGCTCTCGGACCACGTGCCCGGCCAGGTCGCGGCGCACGGTGTCGAGGTCGCGCACCTGCATCCAGATCGCGACGCCGTCGCTCGCGGGCTCGGTCGCGGACCCGGAGACCTCCAGGAACCCGCCGCCGAGGAAGAACACCGTGCCGCCGGGGAACTCCCGGGCGATCGCGAGGCCGAGCACGTCGCGGTAGAAGGCGAGGGTGCGCCCGGGGTCGACCGGCCGGATCAGGATGCGCGCGCCGAGGATCTCCATGACGGTGATGATGCGCCACCCGACCGCGCACACCTACCGGCCGCCGCGCCCAGGGCGCGCCGTGTGCACGGTGACCACGGGATGTGCACGGTTGCCGCGCTCAGCCGGGATAGGCGGCCAGGTGGTCGAGCAGCAGCGCCGCGAGGGCCTCGGGCGCCTCCTCGGGGATCCAGTGGCTGACCCCGTGCAGCTCGGCGTAGCGGTAGGGGCCGCTGACGTGGCGGTGAGCGAGCTCGGTGCACTGCCGGGTGAGGGCGGTGTCGCCGTCGCTCCAGACGAACAGCGTGGGCACGGTCACCGGCGGGTCCACCACGCGCGACGGCGCCACGAGGACCCCTCGGTACCAGTTGAGCGCGGCGGTGAGCGCTGCCGGGTCCGCCAGTCGGACGGCGTCGCGCTCGGCGCGCTCCCGGCTCTGCCCGGTGCGGCGCAGGGCGGCGGCGAACAGTGCGGAGAACCGGCGCCCGCGGGCGTCGAGCACCCGCTCGGGCAGCCACGGGATCTGGAACGCCGCGAAGTACCACGATGCGAGGAACTGGCGCGTGGTCACCAACGACCGCACGTAGGCCGCGGTGGGAGGCACCGACAGCGCGGCCAGGGTGCGTACCCGCTCGGGGTGCCGGGCCGCGAGCCGCCACGCGACCACCGCTCCCCAGTCGTGTCCGACGACGTGCGCCCGGCCGCCTGCGTGGTCGTCGATCACGGCGACGGCGTCGCGCACGAGCGCGTCGAGGGTGTAGGCGGCCCGACCCGCGGGACGGGCGCCGGGCGAGTAGCCGCGCTGGTCGGGGGCGACGGTGCGGTAGCCGGCACCGGTCAGTGCGGGCACGACGGCGTCCCAGCAGTCGGCGCCCTGTGGGAAACCGTGCAGCAGCAGCACCGGGGCGCCGTCCGGCGGCCCGGCCTCGTGGACGTCGAGCAGGCCGGGTCCGATCGCCGTTCGCACAGTCACCGGCCCATCATGCGCGCTCGGATGCCGCGTGTCCCCCGCTCGCAGGTTGTGCCCGACCGGGGCGTCGGCTTGGGTGGGGCGAGCCGGACGATCCCGGTGCAACGACGACCTCGGGAGTGAGATGACACAGGCGTTCGGGCGCATCGCGATCGTCAACCGTGGCGAGCCCGCCATGCGGTTGATCCATGCCGTGCGGGAGTGGAACGCCCAACGCCCCGACACACCGCTGCGCACGATCGCGCTCTACACCGCCGTCGACCGGGCCGCGATGTTCGTCCGCGAGGCCGACGAGTCCGTGCTGATCGGCCCCGCCGATCCCGAGCAGGCGTTCGGCGCCAACCCCTACCTCGACTTCGCCGAGCTGGAGCGCGCGCTCACGGCGTGCCGCGCGGAGGCCGTCTGGCCGGGCTGGGGCTTCGTGTCCGAGCGCGCCGAGTTCGCGCAGCTGTGCGCCGACCTGGGCATCGTGTTCGTCGGCCCGACCGCTGCGGTGATGGAGCGCCTCGGCGACAAGATCGCGGCGAAGCGCCTGGCCGAGGAGGTCGGGGTGCCGCTGGCGCCGTGGAGCGGCGGTCCCGTCGCCGACGTCGACGCGGCCCGCGAGCACGCCGAGAAGATCGGCTACCCGCTGATGGTCAAGGCCACGGCAGGCGGCGGTGGGCGCGGCATCCGCAAGGTGCACGCCCCCGAGGAGCTGGCCGAGGCGTTCGAACGGGCGAGCTCGGAGGCCGCGAAGACCGCCGGTGACGCCACCGTGTTCCTGGAGCGCGCCATCTCCGGCGGGCGCCACGTCGAGGTGCAGGTGGTCGCGGACGCCACCGGCGACGTGTGGACGCTCGGCGTGCGCGACTGCTCCGTGCAGCGCCGCAACCAGAAGGTGCTCGAGGAGTCGGCCTCCACCGCCCTGGACGCCGAGCAGGAGCAGCTGCTGCGCGAGTCCGCGGCGGCGCTGGCGAAGGCCGCGGGCTACGTCAACGCGGGCACCGTGGAGTTCCTCTACGAGCCGGAGGAGCGGCTGCTGTCGTTCCTGGAGGTCAACACCCGGCTGCAGGTGGAGCACCCGGTCACCGAGGCCACCACGGGCGTCGACATCGTCAAGCTGCAGCTGCACGTCGCGGCGGGCGGCACGCTCGCTGAGATCGCGGCGGGGCCACCCGCGCCGCGCGGGCACGCCGTCGAGGCGCGGCTCACCGCCGAGGACCCGGAGCAGGGCTTCGCGCCCGCGCCCGGTCGCCTCGACCATCTCGCGCTGCCCAGCGGGCCCGGCATCCGCGTGGACACCGGGGTGGCCGCGGGCGACGTCATCCCGCCGCAGTACGACTCGATGATCGCGAAGATCATCGCCTGGGGCCGCGACCGCGACGAGGCGCTCGCCCGTCTCGGCCGAGCCCTGCGCCAGACGGCGGCGGTGATCGACGGCGGCACCACCAACAAGGCGTTCCTGATCGACCTGCTCGGCCGTCCCGAGATCATCTCCGGCGACACCGACACCACCTGGCTCGACACGATGACGGCGCAGGGCTACGCCCCTCCGCAGCGTCTCGACGTCGCGCTGCTCGCCACCGCGGTGGAGGCCCAGGAGGCGCACGTGGCCCGCCAGCGGGAGCGCCTGTTCGCCTCCGCCGAGCGCGGCCGCCCCGAGGTCGGCCACGAGACCTGGTACCAGGTCGACGTCCGCGCGGGCGGCGAGTCCTACCGGTTGCAGGTGGCCCAGCCCCGCGGCACGCGCTACCGCGTGCGGCTCGACGGAACCGTCCTCGACGTCGACACCGAGCGCACCGGCCGCTTCGAGCGCAGGCTCGCCGTCGGCGGGCGGACCTACTCCGTGCTCACCGCGCCGCAGGACCCCGACGTGCTCGTCGAGGTCGACGGGGCGGTGCACCGCATCTCCGGCGGGGAGGTCGGCATGGTGCGGGCCCCCGCGCCCGCGATGGTCGTCTCGATCCCCGTGGCCACGGGCGAGGAGGTGGCGGCGGGCGACGTCGTCGCCGTCGTGGAGAGCATGAAGCTGGAGACGGCGCTGCGCGCACCCGTCGCCGGGCGGGTGGCCGAGATCCTGGTCGACGCGAACACCCAGGTGGAGGGCGGCACCAAGCTGGTCCGCCTGCAGCCCGACGTCGAGGGCGAGGCGGGCCCCACCGGCGAGCGGGTGGATCTCGCCGCCTTGCGGGTCGACGAGGGGCCGGGGGACGGTGCCGCGGCCACCGCGGCCGACACCCTCGCCGCACTGCGCTTCCTCGTGCTCGGCTACGACATCGACGAGCGCGACGCCCGGCCGCTGATCGCCGAGCTCACCGCCGCCCGCGCCGAGCTCGCCCCGGACGACCGCGCGGTGCTCGCGGGCGAGTGCGTCGTGCTGGGCATCTTCGCCGACCTGTGCGCGCTGTCGCGCAACCGCCGCGGGGGCAGCGACGAGCCCGAGGGCGAGCAGACGCGCAACCCGCAGGAGTACCTCTATGCGTACCTGCGCTCGCGCGACGCCGACGCCGAGGGCCTGCCCGAGTCCTTCCAGGCCCGGCTGCGGCAGGCGTTGGCGCATTACGGCGTGCCGGACCTGGAGCCGTCGGAGGCCCTGTCGAGCGCGCTGTACCGGATGTTCCTGGCCCACCAGCGCGCCACCGCGCACGTACCGGTGGTGCTGGCGTTGCTGCAGTGGCGCCTGCAGCACCCCGACTCGCTGCCCGAGGCCGACCGCGCGGAGTACGGGCGCACGCTCGACCGGCTCGTCACCGCCACCCAGCTGCGCCACCCCGTGGTCGGCAGCCTCGCCCGCCGGGTGCGCTACAGCTGCTTCGGCGCCCCGCTGATCGCCGCCGAGCGCGCCCGCGGGCAGGAGCTGGTGCGCGCCCGGCTCGACGAGCTGCCCGACGTCTCCGACCCGGCCCGCGCCGAGGCCATCGACGAGATCGTCGCCGCGGCCGAGCCGATCCTCGGGGTGTTCGGGGAGGACCATCAGGCCGCCATGCTCGAGGTGATGACGCGGCGCTACTACCGCATCCGCACGCTCACCGACGTCGAGATCGCCGACCGCGGCGGTCGGCCGCTGCTCACCGCGCAGTACTCGCACGGCGGCCGGGACGTCACGGTGCTGGCCACCACCGTGCACACCGCGCCCGACGCCCCCGCGGGCACCGACCCGCGGGCGGTGCAGGGCGACCTGCGCAGGCTGCTCCTGCAGGTGCCGCAGGGCCGGGAGGTCGAGCTCGACCTGTACGTGATCGCGGGCGAGGCGCCGGACGCCGACCCGGAGCGCTCGGCCGAGAAGATCAACGCGCTGCTCGGGCGGCTGCCCGAGCCGATCACCCGGGTCGCGGTGGCCGTCCGCCGTCCCGAGGGCGACGAGCGCTCGGCCTGGTTCACCTTCCGTGCCGGTCCCGACCGGCGCCCCGTCGAGGACCGCACGCTGCGCGGGCTGCACCCGATGGTCGCCGAGCGGTTGGGCCTGTGGCGCCTGTCGGGCTTCGAGGCCACCCGGCTGCCCTCGCCGGTGGACGTGCACCTGTTCCGCGCGGTGGGCAGGCAGGTTTCCGACGACCGGCGCCTGATCGCGCTCTCCGACGTCCGCGACCTCACCGTGCTGCGCGACGAGGAGGGCCACATCCGCGCGTTGCCCCAGCTCGAGCACGCCCTGGACGCCTGCCTCGACTCGCTGCGGGCGGCCCGCGCCGCCGACCGCGGCGACGCCCGGCTGGAGTGGAACCGCGTGCTGCTCTACGTGTGGCCGGTGGTCGACGTGCCGCTGCGCGAGATCGACACGGTGTTCCGGCTGCTCGCCCCACGCACCGACGCGCTGGGCCTGGAACAGGTGATGGTGCAGTTCCGCGCGGTCCCCCCCGCCGCCCCCGGGGCCGCGGGGGCCCGCCACACCCCAACGCGCCGCGCCCCCCCCCCCGCGCCGCGACGGGG
>JAKDLE010000261.1 GCA_030453005.1 Pseudonocardia sp.
CCTCCCCATCCGGTGGCGACTATCGCTCGGACACCGGTCATCTTGAGCGCCGAGGCACGCAATGGAAAGCACACCTCCTTAGCCAAGGAGGTCACTGATGAGTGCCACAGCGAAGAAGCCAGGGAGCAATGCGCGGCCCGCACGAGCGACGAGGAGCGTGGTCTATCCCGCGTACGCGAGGACTGGACCGGAAGTGCCCGTGCAGGGCACGAAGCCGATCTACCTGTATCTGAGGCTCTCGAAGTACCACAAGGACAAGGCTGACGCGATCGAGCGCCAGCGGATCGACCTGACGCGGAAGCTCGCTCTGGAAGACGGCTGGACGATCATGGGCGAGTACATCGACAACGACTCGGCCAGCTCGTCAGCGGAGCGGAGCCGGAAGGGGTGGCGACAGCTCAACCAGGACATCAAGGCCGGGCGGGTGCCCGCGGTGGCGTTCTGGAAGCTCGATCGCACGAACCGGATCGCCTCGCAGTGCATCGAGTGGATCGGGACGTGTCAGCAGGCCGGCGTGTATTTGGTCTCGCACCAGGACAGCGCCGATGAGCTGAACACCGCGACCGCTGGGGCGAAGCTCGTCACCGGGATTAAGGCGCTCCTGGCCGAGGTGGAGACGGATTCGATGAGCGAGCGTCAGCTCGCCTCGAAGCGTCACCTGGCCGAGGCGGGTTTCCATCACGGCGGGACCGTGCCGCTGGGTTGGATGGCCGGCCCGCGCATCACGGACGAGTTCGGGCGCACGGGCGTGCGGCTGATACCGCATCCGGTGGAGCATCGGGCGTTGAAGGACGCCGTTGACATGGTCCTGGCGGGCAAGAGCCTGGCCCAGATCGCCGGCTACTGGTCCGAGCAGTACGGAATCACGACCGCGAAGGGTGCCTACGTTTACGAGGCGACGGTCTATCGGTCGCTGATCTCGCCACGGATGGCCGGTTACCGGATGCGGCAGGTTCCTGAGCCCCGGCGCGGGGTGAAGATCGACCTGCTGGACTACATCGCCCGCGACTCCACTGGTGAGCCGGTGATCTCACAGGAGCCCGTCTGCGACCGGGCTACGTGGCTTCGGGTCAGGCGGCTACTGGAACAGGCGAAGACATCGAAGACGCGCCAGCCCTGGGGCACGCACGAGTGGCTCCTCACGGGCCTGGTGTTCTGCCAGTGCGGGGAGCGACTGTACGGGCATCAGAGATTCCGCACGAACACTGCCGGAAAACGCCAGGACGCGTTCGCCTACCGGTGCCTGGCGAACAAGAAGCGCGGACCCGGCAACTGCTCGGGCGGGTGCACCATCGACTCCACGAAGGGCGAGGCGTACGTGCTGGGCTGGTTCTTCTCGCAGATCAACGATGACGCACTGGCGAAGGCGCGTACACGCAGGCGTGCCGCTCGCGCGGATGTCGGGGTCAACGAGGTCATCGGCCAGCTCGAAGAGGCGAAGGCCGAGCGGGACGCACTGCTGTCCAAGCAGGGCACCGGCGAGTACCGGGGCGCGATGATCACGGTGCTGCTGTCGTTGATCGACGCCGCGCAACAGCGAGTCGATGCGTTGCAGCGGCGGTTGGACGCGATGGAGTTAGATGAGTTCCCCATCGAGGACGGGCCGATGCTGATCGAGTCGTGGCCGAACCGCTCGATCAAGGAGAAGCGTGCGTACCTGCGACGCCTGATCTATCGGATCGACGCGCTGCCGGGACGCGCCCCCACCGAGCAGCGGTTGACGATCATTCCGGTCGAGTGAGGGCATCGGCGATGCTCGCCGCGTCGAGCATCGCTGCGACCTCCTCGATCACGTCATGCGAGGCAGGCTGGGTGGTGGGGGGGGGGGCGCCGCCGCCCCCCCCCCCCCGCCCACCACCCACGAGAAGCGGTAGGCGGCCCGCCCCCGCCGCCCCCGGTCGGGGGGGGGGGGGGGGGGGGGGGGGGGGGCCCCCCCCCCCCCACCACCCAGCTGTGAACGCCGGATAGGCTCGTTCGGGGACGACCGCGCCGATCTCCTCCGTCGACGGACACTCGGGCGCGGTGCTCATCGGATCTCTCCGGTCGCGGGATCGGCACCGGCGAAGAACGCATCTTCGGCTGCTCGGCGCTCGGCGACGTGCACGGCCACGTACTCGACGAAGTCCTGATCGCGGTCGGCGATGAACACGTCCTCGACCGGATCGGCCGGTTCCTCGCCGGGCCAGGTCGTCTGCCGTGTCGGCCGATCTCGGTCCAGGCGGGTGCCGGAGGCTGAGACCCAGTCGCGGAGCCGGTTGCGGGCGTCGGCGAAATCGCGATGCCAACCGAACGGCGCGGACCCGTCCTGCTCGGGGTGGTAGGCGCACAGCCAGTGCACGTGCAGGGCGGAGAGTTCCCAGACGAGTTCGTCGTGACGATGCCACATCGGCGGGATCACGCTGGCCGGGAGCCCGTAGGTGCGGCGCAGACGCTCGACCCACCGGTTGAGTTCGTACCACTCGGTTTCCAGGGCCTCGGAGGAGAGCAGATACCAGTTCACCGGTCCCGGAGGCGCGGAAACATCCTCCTCGTACCCGCCGCCGAGCGCCTCACCGTCGGCATCATCCTCGGCGGTGGCGTCGACGAGTTCGACATCAAGGTCGATGTCCGTATCGAGATCCGGCTGGACCTCATCTGTCGGGTCGGGCTGGTCGTTGATCGGTTCGCTCATGACGGTTCCTCCTTAGATGCCGATGGCCGTGGACGGGCGTCCGGTCTCGGGGTCCGGTGCCCGGAACACCGGCTGATGACTCGCCTCGGGTGCCGAGCGCTGCGCCGTCTGCCCGGCTGCAACGGCAGGAGCGTCGTGTTCGGGACCGCTGCGGCGGGGGCTGCGGTCGACGTCGTAGCGGGTGTAGGCGGTGTCGTGGCCGATGCCGGAGGCGACGAACACCTCTCCGTCCTGCCCGGTTTCCTCGTTCGAGAACGTCTTGACTTTCCCCTGGGCGATGAACCGGTCACCGGGGACGTAGTTGTTCTGGATGCGCTCGATGTTGTCGTTGTAGGCGATGAGCGTGGAGAACGTCTTCCCGAGATCGGTGAGGGTGCCGTCCTCGTGGCGCTGCTTGCGTTCCTGCCCGAACCGGACCTTGACGTAGGGGTTCCCGTTGACGGTTTCCAGCTTCTCGGGTTCGGAGGCGATGAATCCCCGGATCGAAGGGCGTGCGTTGATCGACATGACGGATGCTCCTGTTCTGGCCCGCCTCCTCGGGCGGGGTGTCGGCGTGGGTCAGCCAGGTGCACGACCTGCCGCCAGAAGGCGCGGCTCTAGTCGCCGCCGCGTTCGAGGAGGCCCTCGATCTCCGCACGGTCGGCCTGCAACTGGGCAGCATCCCCGCGAGCGGGCCAGGCCCGCAGATCGGTGACGATCGGCGGTGCCGCGCGGAGCAGGGTGACGGCGGTACCGAACGGCAGACGGCGCAGTCGGTCGGGTGGGAAGATCGCGATCCGGCGCACGGACCGCTGGTTGGAGCGGGTGCCGTGATCGCCGAGGGTCACCGAGTCGGTGAACTCGTCACGCTCCCCGATGAGAGTGCTGAGGTCTTGGAGGTCTTTCGAGTTCGATGCGCCACCGAGGATGATCTTCACGATGGAGGCATCCCAGATCGCCGAGGCTTGATTCTCCGACCATTTCTCCCGCGCCTGCGCCAGGGACTGCAGCACCGGCATCGTTGTGATTCCGGTGCCGCCGCCTTCGGCCATGAGCGTCGGCAACGACGGCAGAGGCGCGAGGTTCCCGATCTCATCGAGCGCCAACAACAGCGGCGGATCGAGTCGAGCGCCGGGTGAGCCGGCCGCCATCCTGCGGGCGGTCTCGACGAGGTCTTCGACGAATGCCGCGACGAGCGCAGCCGAAGCTCCCGCCCCGGCCCCGGTGGCGAGGAGGTAGAGGGTGCCGGAGTCGCGGATGAACGCTTCCGGGTCGAACCCTTCCCCGTCCTTCGGGGAGACGGCGTCGAGGACGCGAGGGTCCGCGAGAGCTCCGAGGGCGAGCGAGACGCCTTGCCATATGGAGTCGCGGGTGCGGGGGTCGGCGTCGATCATGGATTGCAGTGAGTCCGCCCAGCCTTCGGCGGCATCGGCGTGGTTGGTGAGGATCGCGACGGCATCGTGGGCGGCGGTCGGATCGAGCGTCCACCGGAACAGCTCAGACGGCGGACGATGATCCAGCGCCGCGGCGTGGAGGAGGGTTTGGAGGGCGGAGCGGGTCTTGCCTTCCCAGAACCCGCCGGACTCCACCCCGCCGGCTGAGAGGCCCGTGGCCGAGGCGAGGCCGGTGGCGCGGATCATCGCCGTGAGCGGGTCCTCGCAGCCGCGCACAGGTGACCAGCGCATCCCGGCGGGGATGCCCTCTGCCAGATGCTGTGGGTCGAACACCGCGACCGGGCCAGACCGCTTCCGCGCACGCAGCGTCGCGGTGAGGTTGTCCGGCCGGGTGCTCGTCGCGATCACCGCGCCGGGGGCATCGAGGATCGCCGGGATCACGACATGCAGGCCCTTGCCGGAGCGGGGCGGGCCGATCAGCAAGATCGAGTCCTCCACGGACGCCCAGACTTCCCGGCCCCGGCAGGTGCCCAGCCGGTATCCGACATCGGAGGCGGCGGGCTTGTCCAGCGAGGGGCGAAGGCTGCCGGCGCGTTTGAGCAGCGCCTGCGCGGAGGCAGTCGTGGTGACCTCGTGCCGGGTCGCGGCACCTGCGGTGGTGTGCGGGTCGGTCTCGGCCTTATGCGAGTGCCGACGCAGCAGCACCCACACCCAGGCCCCGGCGAGGGCGAGCCCCACGAGCAGGAGACCGGCGACGATCCAGTAGACGATCGCGTTCAGACCCGGAGCGTCGAGGGCGGTCGCGGGGTCGCCGGCGTGGAAGAGCACCCCGATACCTGAGGCGGGACCGGCCGCCGGTTGCTGTGTGCCGGTGAGGAACGCGGCGATCGAGCCTGCGGCGCGGAGGATGAGCGCGATACCGAACAGGACGATCAGCCCGACCATCGCGGCAGTGGTGAGCTCATCGCCGAAGCTGCCCGTCTGCCGGCTCTCCCCGGAGCTCACGAGAGATCCTGTGCATGAAGGTGGCCGGAGATCCGCCCGACGAGTACCACCATCCCCGTACCGGTCGGGAGGCTCGCGGGATCGAGGAGGACACGGGCAGTCCCGTCGCTGGTCGCGTCGGTGGACGTGAGGACGAGGCAGGCATCGACGTCCTCGCCAGCGACGAACCCGCCCGCCGAGACCTCGACCAGCCCCGGCGTGACCCAGCGGCCGTCGCAGTCGACAGCCTCCGCGTCC
>JAKDLE010000262.1 GCA_030453005.1 Pseudonocardia sp.
GGGGGGGGGGGGGGTGGCGGGGGGGGGGGGGTCCGCGGGGGGGGGGCGGTGGTGCCTGCTCGCGGCGAACGCCGCCGTCGCCCGCACCGTCGCCGCCGAGGTCGGCTGTTCCAAGCAGACGGTCATCACCTGGCGTGAGCGGTTCCGGACCGAGGGTGTGGCCGGCCTGAAGGACGCGCCGCGCTCGGGTCGGCCGGTCTCGGTCGACCCGGTGGCCGTCATCGAGCGGACGCTGCAGGCGCCTCCGCCGAGGCTTCGGGCCCGCCGCTGGTCGAGCAGGCTGATGGCCGCCGAGCTCGGGGTGAGCAACGTGGCGGTGGCGAACATCTGGCGCAGGTGGGGAGTCGTCCCGCTGGCCGGGGGGCGGGTGCGGTTGGCGACCGAGCCGCCGCTGGAGTCGACCGGCCCGGTCGTCGCGGTCCATGTGGGGCCGGGTCTCGGGATCGCGGCGCTGGGTACCGACGGCCGGGGCGACGCGGCTCGGGTGCCGTGGCGGGACCGCCCTCGCCTCGGCGACCGGTTCGATCGGCTCGACCTCGGTGAGGAGGACGGGGCGTCGGACCTCGACGGGTTCCTCGAGTCCCTCGACGCCCTGCGGCCGCTGCGCCTGCTGGTGACCGCCACGCCGACGTCGCTGGAGGACTGGGCCGCCACCAGGGGTGTCCCGGTGCACGTCGTCCCGCCCGGGTTGGCGTGGGTGCGCCTCGTGCGGATCGCGGTCGTGCTCGCCGGGGGCACGGAACGCGGCGCCGCCGCGGTGGCGGAGCTGCGGCAGGCCGTGCTCGACCACGTCCCCGGAGGCCCGTTGCGTTGGCACCACAGCACTGCTGCAAATGATAGGCGATAAGACGCGGTGCCACGGATCAGCCGAACCATTTAATTCACGAAGTTCTATCGGGTGATTAACCGAGAATGCGCATCCTGACCGATCCGCGACTCGTTCGGAAGACGTCGGCCCGGTGCGGGTCGGCTTGTAGAGGAGTCGGGTGCGCACGGTCGCACCGTCGCCCGGGACCGGTCCCCAGCCGGTGCCGGGGAAAGGATGGACGATGTCCGAATCCCCGAGCAGGCGCCGGGCTGCCACCGCGATGGTCGTCGCCGGTGCCACGCTCACCGCCACTGCTCTCGCGCTGGTCCCCGGAACCGCCGGCGCATCCTCCCACCGGGAGGCCCCGCTCATCTCGACCATGCCCCTGGTCGACAACACCGACGTCTACTCGTTCGTGTCCCCCGACAAGCCGGACACGGTCACGTTCGTCGCCAACTGGTTCCCGTTCTCGGAGCCCGACGGCGGCCCGAACTTCTACCAGTGGCAGGACAACGCCCACTACGACATCAACATCGACGCCGACGGCGACGCCGTGGCGGAGACCACCTACCGGTGGGACTTCCGCACCGAGGACCTGCGCGACGACGCCGACACGTTCCTGTACAACGTCGGCCCGATCGAGAGCCTGGACGACCCCGACCTGCTCTTCCGTCAGTTCTACACGCTGACGAAGATCACGCCGAAGGGTGAGGAGGTGCTGATCAAGGACGCGCAGGTCGCGCCGTCCAACGTGGGCCCGACCTCGATCCCGGACTACGAAGCGCTGCGCGAGGACGCCACCTACGAGCTGGGCAAGGGCGGCCAGACCTTCACCGGCCAGACCGAGGACCCGTTCTTCCTCGACCTGCGCATCTTCGATCTGCTCTACGGCGGCGACCTGTCGGAGATCGGCAAGGACACCCTCACCGGCTACAACGTCAACACCATCACCCTGCAGGTGCCGATCTCCGAGGTCGCACTCAACGGTGACGGTGAGGCCAACCCGGTGATCGGCGTGTGGAGCGACACCGAGACGCGGACCATGGACCTCTCGCCCACCGGTGGAGCGGAGCCGATCGGCGACTTCGTCCAGGTCTCGCGCCTGGGCAACCCGCTGGTCAACGAGGTCGTGTCGGACATCGGGCTCAAGGACCCCTTCAACGCCAGCACCCCGGCCGACGACGCCAACAACCCCGCGCTCGTCGACCGCGTGCTGTTCCCGGAGGTCCCGGAGCTCATCGAGGCGATCTACGGGATCCCGGCCCCTGAGGGCCCCCGCTTCGACCTGTTCGAGATCTTCCTGACCGGTATCGCGACCAACGCGCCGACCCCGGACGGTTCGCCGGCCGCGATCCAGGCCGACCTCAACAGCCAGCTCCTCAACGCCGACGTGGTTCCGAAGGAGTTCGTCCCGGCGGAGATGCTGCGGCTCAACACCGCGATCAAGGAGCCGACCGGCCTGGACGGGGCCCCGCTCGACGAGGCGAGCAGGCTCGGCGCGCTGGGTGGTGACCTGCAGGGCTTCCCGAACGGTCGTCGTCTCGCCGACGACGTCGTCGACATCGAGCTCCAGGCCCTCGCGGGTGCGTTCATCAACGGTGTGCCTGCGACGCCCGTCGAGGCGCTGATCGACGGTGACGCAGTCGACGAGAACGACAAGGAGTTCGGCGACACGTTCCCGTACGTCGCGCTGCCGAACAACACCAGCGTCAACGACGCGTCGAACAGCCAGACAGGCGTCGTCGCCGATCCGGACGCCACGCAGGGAGCGGCGGGCGGCGGGTTCTTCGACGCCCTCACCGGCCTCCTGCCGGGAGCCATCACCGGCATGGCAGGCATGGTTCTGATCGGTGCAGGCTCGCTGCGGCACCTGCGCCAGCGGTGACCTCGGTCCCCGAACTGATGATCTCGGTTCCGGACTGATCTCGGTCACTGACTGAACTACCCGAATCCCCGGGGGCCCGGCTCTGCAGAGGAGCCGGGCCCCCCGGACCCGAGTGAAGAGGTCGTCTCATGACCGGTGAGCCCCGCTCGCGCGTCCCCGCCTTGCTGGTCGTCATCGGCGTCCTGCTCACGGTCGTCGCGGTGACGGGCGTGCTGTCCGCCCGCGACACGCCGCCTGCCCCGTCGGCCCCGATGGCACAACCCTCCGCGTTGGACGTGATGATCGAACGCGCGCAGGTCACGCTCCGGCGCACGCCCGCGAACGCCCCCTTGTGGGCGCAGCTCGGCTCCGCCTACATAGAGAAGGCCCGGATCAGCGCCGACCCGTCGTACTACGGCCGCGCCCAGGGCGCACTGGACCGATCAATGGAGATCCAGCCGGACCGCAACGGCGAGGCGCTCATCGGGCTCGGTCAACTGGCCAACGCCCGACACGACTTCACCACCGCCCGGGACCTCGGCGAGCAGGCCCGCGAGCTCCGCTCCTACACCGGAGCGGTGTACGGCGTGCTGGCCGACGCCTACACCCAGCTCGGCGACACCGCGGCCGCGACCGCCGCCGTCGAGTCCATGCTGGCCGTCGATCCCGGCCTGGCCGCCTTCACCCGCGCCTCCTACGACCTCGAGCTGCACGGCCGGGTCGACGACGCCCGCTCGGCCATGCAGCTCGCGTTGTCCTCCGCGGTCACGCCCGCCGACGTCGCCTTCTGCCGCTACTACCTCGGCGAGCTGGCCTGGAACGCAGGCGACGTCGAGGGCGCCGCGCAGCACTACGCAGCCGGGCTCACCGCCGCCCCGCAGGACGTCGCCCTGATGCAGGGACAGGCCAAGGTCGCGTACGCACAGGGTCGCGTCGACGAGGCGCTCGCGGCGTACGCCGCGATCACCACCCGCACCCCGCTGCCGCAGTACCTGCTGGAGTACGGCGAGCTGCTGGAGGCCGCGGGCCGCGTCGACGAGGCGCAGGCCCAGTACGAGGTGCTGGAGGTCCAGCAGTCGCTCTACGCCGCGGCGGGCTCGACCGACGACCAGGTCGCGGCCCTGATCGCGGCCGACCACGGCGACCCGGCGCAGGCCCTCGCACTGGCCGAGGCCGAGTGGGAGCGGCGGCAGAGCGTGTTCAGCGCCGACGCGCTGGCCTGGGCCCTGCACGTCAACGGGCGCGACGCGGAGGCCCTGACCTACGCCGAGCGGGCCTCGTCGCTCGGCTGGCGCAACGCGAACCTCGCCCACCACCGCGGGATGATCCTCGCCGCGCTCGGGCGCTCCGACCAGGCGGTCGACGCGCTGACCGAGGCGTTGGCGATCAACCCGAACTTCCATCCGCTGCACGCCCCCGAGGCGCGCGCGACGATCGAGCGCCTCTCGTGATGCTCCTCGCGCGTGCGGGCGTCCTGCTGCTGGCCATCGGGGCACTGCTGCTGGTGCCGGTGTCGCCGCCACAGGCGCAGGCCCATCCGCTGGGCAACTTCACCGTCAACCACTACGACGGCCTGACGCTGTACCCCGACCGCGTCGAGGTGCTCGCGATCGAGGACTCCGCGGAGATCCCGACAGTCCAGCAGCGCCGCGTCACCGACACCGACGGCGACGGCACGGTGTCCGGGGCGGAGGGCGCCGTGTATGCGGCGGCCCGCTGCGCCGCGATGCCCGCCGACACCCGTCTCGGGGTAGACGGGACGCCGGTGCCACTGACGGTCGTCTCCGCCGTCGCCGAGTACCCGATCGGCGAGCAGGGCCTGGCCACGACGCGCCTGACCTGCCGCCTCGCGGCATCCGTCGACCTGTCCGGCCGTTCCACCGTCACCTTCACCGACACGTTCGCCGCCGATCGCATCGGCTGGCGCGAGATCACCGCTGCAGGCGAGGGCCTGCGGATCGTGGCGAGCGACGTGCCCGCGCAGAGCGTGTCCGACGAGCTGCGCGCCTACCCGGCCGACCTGCTGTCCAGCCCCCGCGACGACCGCTCCGCACAGATCTCGGTGGCGCCCGGCAGCGGCACCGCAGCCGCCCCGCTGGTGTCGTTGCCCGGCACCGGGGTGGGCTGGCTGGACTCCATCGGACAGAGCACCGAGCGTTTCCTCTCCGGGCTGGCCGCAAGCCGCGAACTCTCGCCGGTCGTCGCCGGGCTCGCCGTCGTCATGTCGCTGGTGCTGGGAGCGGCGCACGCGGCGCTGCCCGGCCACGGCAAGACCGTGATGGCCGCGTACCTCGCGGGCAAGCAGGGCACCCGGCGGGACGCCGTGGTCGTCGGCGCGACCGTCACCGTCACCCACACTGCGGGCGTGCTCGTGTTCGGCCTGCTGATCTCCCTCGTCGCGGCGTTCTCGCCGGTCCAGGCGATGCGCTGGCTCGGCGTCGTCAGCGGGCTGCTCGTCGCCGTGGTCGGGGTGGCGTTGCTGCGCACGGCCCTGCTCCGCCGCCGGGAGCTGGCGGCACTGCCCGCGGCGCAGCGCACCGGGGTGCTGGTCGGGGCGGCCATCGGGCCGGGCGGCCCCGACGGCCACGGCCACGGCCACGGGGGGCACGG
>JAKDLE010000263.1 GCA_030453005.1 Pseudonocardia sp.
GATCGGCCGCACCGAGGATAAAGCGGCATTGCGGGACGCCTGGTTGCTGCGCCGCTCCGACCCCACGCCGCTGGATGCGGACCTACTCCCCCGCGACACCCGGCCCATGCTCGCCACCCCTGGCGCCGTCCCCGACGGCGACGGCTGGTGGTCGCAGGTGGGGTTCGGCGGCAGGCGGGTGCTCGTGCGGGTCGAGGGCGGGCGCGCGCGGATCACCGACGCCGAGGGTGAGGACCTCACCTCCTCGCTCCCCCACCTGCGCGGGCTGGGCCCGTCGCTGTCGAGTACCCGGGCGTTGTTCGACGGGGAGCTGGCGCCCGACGGCGCGGACCTGTGGGTCGGCGACCTGCTGCATCTCGACGGCCGTGACCTCACCGCCCTCCCCTTCCACGAACGCCGCCGCCTCCTCGACGAGCTGCCGCTGGCCGGGGCGCACTGGCGACAGGCGCCGGTGTTCCCCGGAGCAGGCCCCGAGGTGGTCGCGGCCGTGCGGGAGCAGGGGCTGCCGTCGGTGATCGCCAAGGACGGTGACTCGCCCTACGAGCCCGCCCGGCGCAGCGACCGCTGGATCGAGATCAGCACGAGTCCGGCGGAGAAGCCGGAGCAGGCCCGTCCGGCGCGGGTGGGCCGCGCCCGGCTCAGCAACCCGGACAAGGTGCTCTACCCGCTCACCGGCACCACGAAGGCGCAGGTGCTGGAGCACTACCGCACCGTGGCCGAGGTGATGCTGCCGCACCTGGCGGACCGCCCGGTGACGATGGTGCGCTGGCCCGACGGCGTCGAACGCGGGTCGTTCTTCGAGAAGGACGTCTCCCGGCACGCCCCGGACTGGATCCGCACCGCGCGGGTCGGCACGCCGGGCGGGCGGTCGGAGAACGCCGACTTCCCCGTCCTCGCCGACGTCGAGGGGCTGGCCTGGGCGGCCAACCTCGCGGCGCTGGAGCTGCACGTGCCGCAGTGGCGCCTGGGTTCGCGCGGCGCCAGGCACACCCCGGACCTGCTCGTGTTCGACCTCGACCCCGGCGAGGGCACCACGATCGTCGACTGTGCCCGGGTCGCGCTGCGCATCGCCGACCGCCTCGCCGACGACGACCTCCTCCCCTGTCCGCGCACGTCCGGGGGCAAGGGCATGCAGCTCTACGTCCCGGTGAGCGTCTCCCGGGCTGAGCAGACCTCGGAGTTCGCCAAGGCCGTGGCGCAGGACCTCTCCCGCGACGATCCCGGCCGCGTCACCGCCGCGATGGCCAAGGCGCGCCGCCGCGGGCGGGTCTTCGTGGACTGGAGCCAGAACAACCCGCACAAGACCACGATCGCCAGCTACTCGCTGCGGGGCCGCGCCCGTCCGACCGTCGCCACGCCGCTCACCTGGGACGAGGTCCGCGGGTGCGCACGCCCCGAGGACCTGGTCTTCACCCTGGACGACCTGCCCGCGCGCCTCGCCGAGCACGGCGACCTGATGGCGCCGCTGCTCACCTCGGCACACCGCCTGCCTCGGCGCTAGCCTGCGCGATCATGGGACACCCCTACCTCGACGGCCCGTACCCCCGCGCCTACGCCCACCGGGGCTGGCACCTCGACGGTGGCCACGAGAACACGCTCGCCGGGTTCGTCCGCGCCGTCGACGAGGGCTTCTCCTATCTGGAGTTCGACGTGCACGCCAGCGCGGACGGCGTGGCCGTGGTGCACCACGACGACACGCTCGACCGCACGACCGACGGCGTGGGCCGCATCGCACTGCTGCACGCCGCGGCGCTGGCGGAGATCCGGGTGGGTGGGGCCGAGCCGATCCCGCTGCTGGAGGACGTGCTCACGGCGCTGCCCGACACCCGGGCCACGATCGAGCTGAAGTCGGCCACCGCCGTCGACGCGACGCTGGAGGTCCTGGAGCGCCTCGACGCCTGGCACCGGGTCTGCCTGGGCAGCTACGACGAACGGTGTCTGGCCCGGGCGCGCACGGCCGCGGGGGTGCGGCTGTGCACCTCGATGGGTCGCAGCTCGGCGATCGGGCTGCGCTCCCGCGCCTGGCTCGATGCGCTGCCCGCGCCGCTCTCGCGCCTGCCCGCACTGCCCTTCACCGGGCAGCTCGCCCAGCTCCCGCGTCGCTACGGTCCGCTGACGGTGGTGGACCGCCGCTTCCTCCAGACGGCGCACGCGGCCGGGCGGGAGGTGCACGTGTGGACCGTCGACGACCCCGCGGAGATGACCGAGCTGTTCGACCTCGGCGTCGACGGCCTGCTCTCCGACCGTCCCGACCTGCTACGCACGGTGCTGCAGGGCCGCGACGCCTGGGCTTAGGGCCTGCCCCACTACCCTCCGGTCGTGAGCAACGACGCACCCGCGGGCCCCGCCACCCGCGGACAGGTGCTGGCGTGGGGGCTGTGGGACTGGGGGTCGGCGGCGTACCAGGCCGTGATCCTGACGTTCGTGTTCTCGGTCTACCTCACCGACTCCGTCGGAGCGGACCTGCCCGGCCCGGTCTCGGCGAACAGCTGGCTGGGCTGGTCGATCGGGGCGTCCGGGCTGCTGATCGCGCTGATGGCGCCCGTGATCGCCCGGCGCGCGGACGACGCGGGCAGGCGCAGGCGGGCCGTGGCGATCTGGACGGCGCTCACCATCGCGACGATGGCCGGGCTTTTCCTCGTCGAGGACGACTACTCCTTCCTCGCCCTCGGGCTGATCCTGCTCGGCCTCGGGTCGATCTTCTTCGAGCTCGCCTCGGTGTCCTACAACGCGGTGCTGACGCAGGTGTCGACACCGGAGAACGTCGGCCGGATCTCGGGCTTCGGCTGGGCGATGGGCTACCTCGGCGGGATCGTGCTGCTGCTGGTCGTCTACGTCGGGTTCATCGTGGGGGACGGCGGTGTGCTGGGCGTCCCGACCGCGGGCGGGCTCAACATCCGCGTGGTCGCGCTCGTGGCGGCGGCGTGGTTCCTGGTGTTCGCGATCCCGTTGCTGCTGCGGGTGCCCGAGGTGCCGCCCGCGGCCGACCACGCGGTGTCACTCGGGGTCGTCGCCTCCTACCGCACCCTGTTCGCCGACCTGCGCCGGCTCTACCGCTCGGCCCCGCACACGATCTACTTCCTCGGCGCGAGCGCGCTGTTCCGCGACGGGCTCGCCGCGGTGTTCACGTTCGGCGCGGTGCTCGCGGTGACCGTCTACGGCATCGCCGCGGACGACGTGCTGATCTTCGGGGTGGCCGCGAACGTGGTGGCGGCCGCGGGCGCGCTCGCCGCGGGGCGCCTCGACGACCGGCTCGGCCCGAAGGCGGTGATCGTCGGATCGCTGCTGGGGATGCTCGCGGTGGGTGTGGTGCTGCTGGTCGTGTCGGGGCCTGCGTTGTTCTGGGTGTTCGGGCTCGTGCTGTGTCTGTTCGTCGGGCCCGCGCAGTCCGCGTCGCGCACGTTCCTCGCCCGACTCGCGCCGGCCGGGCGGGAGGGCGAGCTGTTCGGCCTCTACGCCACCACGGGACGGGCGGTGTCGTTCCTGGCGCCCTCGCTGGTCGGGCTGTTCACGTTCCTGTTCGCCTCCGACCGGGCCGGCATCCTCGGCATCCTGCTGGTACTCGGCGTCGGCCTGCTGGCCCTGCTGCCCGTGCGCCCGCCGCGGGCGGGTGACGGAGGATCGGCCGCCCGATGAACACCGCTCCCGCCGCGGTGATGTAGGTCACAGTCGGCGGACACGTCACAGTGGCGTGTGCGAACGGGCCGGATGGGGGACACTCAGCGATCGGGACGGCGGACGCCCGGGCGTGGCCACGTGCCCTGTGCACGCGTGCGGCACCCGGCGAAAGTCGTCCCGACGCGGGAACAACGGGCTGCGACGCAGACGTTACACCTGCGGAAGACGTCCGAGGGAGCCTCCCTCGGACAGTGAACGGGAGGAAGACGCATGGCCGACCGCGTGCTCCGTGGCAGCCGGCTCGGGGCTGTCAGCTACGAGACCGATCGCAACCACGACCTCGCACCGCGGCAGCTCGTCCGCTATGTGTCGCCGAACGGCCGCGAGTTCGAGGTGCCGTTCGCCAACGACGCCGAAGCGCCCGCCACCTGGGAGTCGCCCCAGGGCGGTCTGGGCAAGCGCGTCGACGGTGTCGAGCCCGAGCAGAAGAAGACCAAGCCCCCGCGTACGCACTGGGACATGCTGCTCGAGCGCCGCTCCGTCGCCGACCTCGAGGTGCTGCTCAACGAGCGCCTGGAGCTGCTGGCCGAGCGTCGCCGCGACATCGCCTGACGCACGCACCACGTCGAGAAGCCGGATCGCCCGCACGGGGTGGTCCGGCTCTCTCGCGTTCCGCGCCGGTCACGCCCGCAGTGCGTCGGGTACCCCCTCGTCGCCTCGGCGGCGCAGCAGCCGGTTCGCCCCCCAGCGGGTGACGTTGCACAGTGCCTCCGCGACGATCGAGCCACTCATCTTCGACGCACCGTGCTCACGCTCGACGAACGTGATCGGCACCTCGCGGACGCGGAACCCCGCCTGCACCGCACGCCACGCCATGTCGACCTGGAAGCAGTAGCCCTGCGACGCCACCTCCGACAGGTCGAGCTCCTCGAGCACCTGGCGGCGGAAGGCGCGGTAGCCGCCGGTGATGTCCCGGATCGGGACGCCGAGGGCGATGCGCGAGTAGAGGTTGCCGCCGCGGGAGAGCCACTGCCGGTGCACCGGCCAGTTGAGCACCTGCCCGCCCGCGACGTACCGCGAGCCGAGCGCCACGTCGGCGTGGCGCAGCGCGTCGAGCAGGGCGGGGAGGTCCTCGGGGGCGTGTGACCCGTCGGCGTCCATCTCCACGAGGACCTGGTGCTCGCCGAGCAAAGCCGTGGCGAACCCGGCCAGGTAGGCCGCACCCAGACCGGACTTCTCGGCGCGGTGCAGCACCCGGATCCGGGGGTCGGCCGCCGCCATCCCGTCGGCGATCCGGCCGGTGCCGTCCGGGCTGGAGTCGTCGACCACGAGGACGTCGGCGTCGGGCACGGCCGCGTGCAGCCGGGCCACCACCGGACAGATGTTCTCGCGCTCGTCGTAGGTGGGGATCACCACCAGCACCGGCCCCGGTGCCTCACCCATCCTCGTTCCTCCCCGCCGCCGACGACGTACCGCGCCGCGTCGCGACCGCCACACCGACCGCCACCAGTCCCAGAGCGACCAGGGCCCACTCGGGCCCCGCCCCCAGCGCACTGGCGAGCGTAGTGGTGGTGCGCAGCGTGGTGTGATCGACCAGTACGTCGGGGGTGAACTGCTCGGTCTGCGCCGTGACGGTGCCGTCGGGGGTGATGGTGGCGCTCA
>JAKDLE010000264.1 GCA_030453005.1 Pseudonocardia sp.
GGCCGTAGCCCTGCGACCCGGGCGCCTGCGACCCGGGTGGCAGGGGCGGCCGGAACCGGGGCCCGGGGGCGCCTGCGGGCGTCCGTGGGGGCATCTGCTGGGCCGGGCTCGGCCCGCCGACGCCCGGGGCGGCGGGAGACGGCTGGGGCGCGAGCGAGGGCAGGTCGCGCCGGGGTTCGATCCGCGGCAGCACCATCGTGGCCATCTCCGCGTTGCCGTCGTACAGGAAGCGCGTGGACTCCGAGTCGGGCTGCGGGTCGCCGTCGTGGTCGTCGGCCTGGGCGCCGGGCTCGCCGCGCTTGCGCAGCTCGCGCCAGAGCCGGAAGAACCAGAACGGTACGACCAGCGCGTTGGCGACGGCGAAGCCCCACTGGGCGCCCGGCCCACCGGCGAGGATGACGCCGCCGACGCCGCCGAGGAACGTGAGCGAGCCGAGCACGATCTGGATGACCAGCGTGGCCGAGGCCTTGTCGATTGCGTAGAGCATCACGACCGGGCCGATGGTGGCGCAGGCGAAGACCTGGGCGACGACCGCGGCGAGCAGCAGCTCGCGAGTGTTCTGCCAGGTCTCGGCGAGCACGAACTCGCCGATGAAGTCCGGCATGAGCAGGAATAGGGAGCCCCAGACCAGGCCGAGGAACGCGACGACGCCCGACACCCCGGCCGCGGACAGGAACCACTGCCGGTTGCTGAACGTCTTGCGCCTACGGCTGAACTCGGGGATCGCGAACGTCATCGCCGCGGACGAGATGATCGACACGGGGCCGAGCAGGATCGCCGCACCGCGCAGCGCGCCGTTGGCCAGCGCCGAACCGACTGCGGCGATGACCAGCATGGCGCCCTGGTTGGCGCCGTGAGCGGTGGCGAACGAGGCGAACAGGTAGCCGGTGAGGTTGCGGTGCTCGCGCAGCCAGGACAGCGTCTTGCGCGGGTCGGGGACCGTGGCGGCGCGGCGGGCGCCGAGGGCGGCCGCGACGGCGGCCGAGGCACCCCAGGCGATGATGAGCGGCCAGACCATTCCGGACCCGGTGTAGAGCAGGACGGCGACGGCGCCGAGCTGCAGGACCGTCCACACGGCGTCGTTGAACGCCGCGCCGGCCGGCTTGCTCCGGGAGAAGAAGACGTAGCGCAGGGCGTCCTGGGTGATGACGGCGGGCAGCACGATGCCCATCGCGATCAGCGCCTCGCCGACGACGCCGGACAGCAGCAGGCCCGCTACGAGGGACCCGGCCCCGGCGACGAACCCGAGCGTCAGCGCGGTGCCGGTGGCGTGAGCCGCGGACCTGGCCTGCTCAGCCGGTTCGGCATCGGAGAACCGGATGTTCAGCGGTGATGTCGACAGGGCCCGGCTCGCGCCGATGACCAGGGCGAACACCGTGAACGCGACCGAGAACCCGCCGAAAGACCGCGCGGAGACCGCGTTGGCGACCATGAACGACAGCACCGCGTTGGTCAGGCTGACGATCATCTGGTCGGCCAGGTTCCATCCGGCACGGCGCGCTACGGCGGGGACCTTCATGTCGCGGTCCTCACTGCGCGCCCGCACGTGCCGGCATGCTCATCTCCTCAGTCGACACCGGGCCTCGACCCGGGGCACAAACACTCCGCCCGGGTCAGAGTAGCGGCCGTGCGAGGACAGGAGCCCGCGCGGGGACGACGGTGCCAGCCCGTTCGGTGGTGCGGTGTTGTGGATCAGGCGGTGCGACGTGCGTCGGGGGACTCGTTCGTGTGCTGCGTCACCGGCGCCGGCTGCTTGACCGTAGAGGCGGTCACCGGCCGCCTGCGCAGCCGGGACCAGCGCTCGCGGGCGATGCGGGTGACGCGTCGCTTGATCATCGCGCCGAGCATTGCGAACGCCGGACCCGGATCGCGGAGGGACACGAGGCCGAAGTTGCGGGCCCCCCGGTAGCTCCGGAGCACCTCGAACCAGGTCTGGTCACCGGCCCGGATCCGCGCGGCCGCGGCTCGCCACTCGATCTCCGGGAAGATCGCCTTGCGCCCATCCACCTGTGAGGGCTGCGGCCCGAGAGGGAGCCCCGCAGCGGCGGCGTAGAGTCGCCACGGCCCGTCGACACCCATCGCGTCGGACAGTCCGTACCCGTTGGGCACCCGCACGTTGATCTCGATGAGGTACAGCTCGCCGTTGCCGCTGTGCCGTTTGGTCTCGCACGCCGAGATCCCCACGAACCCGACGTGATCGAGCAGTTCGCGGTTCATCGCGAGGGTGCCGGGCAGCCGGCGCGACTCCATCACCGAACCGACGCCGTAGTCCGGCGGCCACTGCCGCACCTTGCTCCGGGTGTACTCCAACGGGTACGACCCGTCGACGGCTCGGATGGAGACCGCGGACTCCAGGTCGGTCTCCGGGCCCGGGACGACCTCGGTCAGCAGCACGTCGATGCCGTGGTCGAGCAGGGCACCCGCTCGCCTCAGCAGCTCGGCGCGGGAGGTGACTTGGATCGTGCCGTGGCCGACCGCCGCGCGGGCCACGTGCGCGAGCGTGGCCTTGAGGACGCACGGGCAGGTGACCTCGGCCGCGCGGGCGGCCAGCTCGTCGTGCGAGCTGACGAGGTGCATCCAGGGGGCCCGGACGCCGATCTCGGCGGCTGTCTCGTAGAGCCGCTTCTTGTCCATGACAGCTGTGTGCACGCCGTCGTTGGACTCGAACGTGCGCAGTGACTCCGGCAGGGCGGCACGGTTCGCGCTGACCCACTCGCTGGCGGCGTCCGATCCGCAGATCACGACACCGCCTCCCGTCGCGGCCAGCTCGCCGAGCTCGGCGGTCCACGCCCCGGGGTCCTGCCGCGGGTCGGGAAGCACGCGACCTGTCACCTTGCGGCTGGCGAGCACGTGCGTCGTCGACGGACTAGCGAGGAAATGGACGTCGACCCCCCGGCGGACCAGGGTCCTGGCGACGGTCAGGCAGCCGTCGTTCGGGTGCAGGAAGACGGCCCGCGGCAGGCGGTTCGGGGCGACTGTCATCAGATGTCCGGATAGTCCTTCAGTAGCGTGGGCGACGTTTCGGGGCGCTCAAGCTACACGCGCAGCGCGGGCACGATGCGGCGGGCGTTGTCGGCGTAGACGGCGCGGAGCAGAGCGTCGTCCAGACCCATCCCGTAGACCGACCAGCGGCCCTGCTGGGGTGGCTCGGTGCCGTAGGGGAAGTGCTCGTCGGTGGTCTCCAGCAGCCGGAACCAGGTCCGCAGCTGCTCCGGACGATAGGGGAAGGAGTCGGTGCCCCACAGCACGCGGTCGGGGTGCCGGGTGAGGAACGCGGCGGCGGCGCGGGGCTGGCGGCCCAGCTCGGCCTCCCGCGCGGCCAGGTCGACGACGAGGTTCGGGTAGCGGTCGAGCATCGCCGACGCGCGGTCGAGATCCTCCGCGCAGCTCGCCACGTGCGCGCCGACGAACGTCGTGCGCGGGTGCGCCGCCACGACGCGCTCGAACGCGGTGACCAGCTCGTCGTGGGCGGGCACGGCGCGCGAGCCGTGGTGCCAGTCCGGGTGCAGCGCCAGCTCTTCGAACCGCTCGTTGGTGCCGTCCGCCGGCAGCCAGAACGCCATCGGGTCGGCCGTGTGCATGAGCACGGGCAGGTCCAGCTCGGCGGCGGTCTCCCACGTGTCGTGCAGCCGCGGGTCGTCGGGCTGCATGAGGGTGCCGGCGTGGTCGCGGACGTCGAGGCCGAGGTCCTTCCAGACCTTGATCCCGCCCGCGCCCGCGTCCTTGGCCCGCCGCAGCATCGCCGGGAACAGCTCGGGGAAGCGACGGTCGGTGAGCAGCGACCAGTCGAGGTGGCAGAACGTGAGGAACCGGCCCGGGTGGGCGCGGTCGTAGCGGTCGAGATTGGCGTCGAGCTCGGCGTCCCACCGGCCGTCGAGGTTGACGGTGGTGGCGACGTTCAGCTCGTCCATCGCCGCGACGAGCGCGCCGACGTCGGGGGCCATCCACGCCCGACCCTGGTTGAGCCACCGACCCAGGTGGTTGTGCACGTCGACGGCGGGGAACCGGGCCGCGCGAACCTCGGTCCCGACGGTGACGAGAACCGAACGCGGCGCGTAGTCGCACAGCAGCTGGCGGCGCAGCCTGACCCCGTTGCGGGTCATGCCGAGGCGTCGCCCGACCGCGTGCGCGATCCGGGCGGGCGTCAGCTTCACGCCGACGGGTCGAGGTGCTGCACCTCGTAGTTGCCGTAGCGGTGGTTGCCTGCGACGTCGGGGAAGACGCCCGCCTGCACCGCGGCGGTGAGCGAGGCCAGGTAGTCCTGCACCGTGTGATCGACGGTGAAGCCGAGCCTCTCGGTGATCTTGGCGAACGACACCCGGTAGTTGCGGGGGTCGGTGTCGCCCTCGCGGTAGGAGACCTGCGCGTCCGGGACGTGCTTGCACACCTCTTCGACGATCATCCGCTTGGTGAAGCACTGCGTCGTGTCGCCGACGTTGAACACCTCGCCGCGCACCTTCTCCGGCGCCGAGGTCAGCACCGTGAGCACGGCCTTGGCGATGTCGCGGATGTGGCAGTACGGGCGCCAGGTATCCGCGTCGAAGACGAGCAGGTCGGCGCCCGAGGCGATCTCCCAGGCGAACTGCGACACCGTCAGGTCGAAGCGCATCCGCGGTGACAGGCCGTACGCGGTGGCGATGCGCAGCACCGTCGTCGACGCGTCGGTGCTCGCCGACCGCGCGAGGAGGTGCTCCTCGACCTCGATCTTCGTGCGGGCGTAGAGCGACTGCGGGTTGAGCTCGCTGTCCTCGTCGGCCAGCGACGCGGCGTCGTGGATGCCGTAGTTGCTGCAGGTGGAGGTGAACACGAAGCGCGCCACGCCCAGGTCGTCGAGCGAGTCGACGATCCGCTTCGTGGCGTCCGCGTTGACCTGCTGGGCCAGCTCCGGGTACTTCTTGCACACCGGGTCGCCGACGAGCGAGGCGAGCATGACCACGTCGGTGGCGCCGGTCGCGGCGCGGGCGAACACCTCGGCGTCGCGCAGGTCGCCGCGGTGCAGGGTGACCCGGCTGTCGTCGAGCAGCGGGGCGAGGGCGAAGCCGTTGTCGTAGACGAACTGGTCCAGCACCCGCACGGACGCGCCCGCGTCGAGCAGCAGGGGAACCATGACGGAGCCGACGTAGCCGGCCCCGCCGACGACGAGGACGGTGCGGTCGGCCAGATCGAAATTCGGCGCAGTATCGAAAGCCACGTGCGGGATCCTTTCAGAGGGCCTCGGCGAGTGAGGCCACCACCCGCTCGA
>JAKDLE010000008.1 GCA_030453005.1 Pseudonocardia sp.
TCCAGCTCTATAAAACGATACTGTGGACGTTAGAACGTTTCGGACTGTTTCGTCAAGACATGTGTCTTCTAGAAGGTGGTGCACCGATTGAGTGACTTCGTCTCGCAGGTCACGGGCGTCAGCGCGCTCGCCGAGCCGGCTCGCCGCGCGCTGTACCTCTACGTGGCCGCGCAGTCGGAACCGGTGAGCCGCGACCAGGCAGCCGCGGGAGCCGGGCTGCCCCGGCACACCGCGAAGTTCCACCTGGACAAGCTGGTCGTCGACGGCCTGCTCGACACGGAGTTCCGGCGCCTGTCCGGGCGGCGCGGCCCGGGCGCGGGTCGCCCGACGAAGCTGTACCGGCGCTCCGACCGGGAGGTCGCGGTCACGCTGCCGCCGCGGCACTACGACCTGGCCGGGCGGATCCTGGCCTGCGGCGTCGCGGACGCGGCCCGCGAGGGCGTGCCCGTTCTCGACGCGGTGCAGCGCGCGGCCACCGCCGCCGGGCGCCGGCTCGGCGCCGCGCAGGATCCGCGTGACGGCGGCTTTGCGGTGTCTCCCCTCGACGACGTCGCCGCGGTGCTCGCCGCCCACGGCTACGAGCCACGCGTCGAGGGCGCGACCGTCGTGCTCGCGAACTGCCCGTTCCACGCGCTGGCCCGCGACCACACCGCGCTCGTGTGCGGGATGAACCTGCACCTCATCACCGCCATGCTCGACCAGCTCGGCCACCCCGAGGTGCGGGTCACGCTCGACCCGGCACCGGGCCGGTGCTGCGTGCGACTGACCGGCGAGCCGGCGTAGCTCACGTGGCATGATCGAGCGCCTGAATCGGTGGCCCGCTCCGCGCATCGATGTGCTGGTGGACGCGCATGTGCGCGATCAGGCGGTCGGTGTGGTAGCGCGCGATGTCGGAGACGAGCCGGCCGTGCATCAGCAGGCTCAGCGGGTGCAGCGACATGCCCAGCGCGGACCCGGGTGGCGCTTGTCGGCGACACTTCCGTCGACCAGCTCACGGCCCTCCCACCGCACCGCCGGTGGCACGCCCGGGATCGCGGCGCTGGCCAGCACGGCGTCGACGGTGTGACCGGCGGAGAGCAGGACCTCCTCGCCGGTGAGCACATCGACCGCGACCACGTGCAGCGGTTTCGGCAGGTCCTCGAGCCGCGCTCGACCGGCACCGACCGAGGTGCCCACGACGAGGTCCGGCCGCACGCCCCGCTCATAGGGCGCGAGCAGCATGCCGACCTGCACGGCTCCCAGGGCTCGCTCCACTCGACAGGACGAACGCCGTCGACCGGGAGGCGCCCGAACCGCCGTCAGGAGATCGTCGCCTACGCCTGGGGCTTGTTCGGGTCGATCGAGCCCAGCCCGGCACCCGGGCTGTGGACGTCGATCGGGGTCTCCCGGGTGACGTTGCCCTTGCCCGCCTGGATGGCCCGCCAGACCCGCTGCGGGGTGCAGGGCATCTCGACGTCGGTGACGCCGAGGTGGCGCAGCGCGTCGATCACACCGTTGACGATGGCGGGGGTCGAGGCGATGGTGCCCGCCTCGCCGACGCCCTTGACGCCCAGCGGGTTCGACGTGGCAGGCGTGCTGACCGTGGCGGTGTCGAAGCCGGGCAGGTCGGCCGCCGACGGGAGGGTGTAGTCGACGAACGTGCCGGTGACCAGCGTGCCCTGCTCGTCGTAGACGGCCTCCTCGAACAGGGCCTGTGCGATGCCCTGGGCCAGCCCGCCGTGCACCTGACCCTCCACGAGCATCGGGTTGACGACGGTGCCGACGTCGTCCACGCAGACGTAGCGGCGCAGGGTGACCCGCCCGGTCTCGGTGTCGACCTCCATCGCGGCGAGGTGCGTGCCGTGCGGGAAGGAGAAGTTCTCCGGGTCGAAGACGGCGTCGGCGTCGAGGCTGGGCTCCATGTCCTCGGGATAGTCGTGCGCCGTGAACGCGGCGAACGCCAGCTCCTGGATGGTCTTGCCCTTGTCGGTGCCGCGGACGGTGAAGTTGCCGCCCGAGAACTCGATGTCGTCCTCGGCCGCCTCGAGCAGGTGCGCCGCCAGCTTCGTGGCCTTGGCGACGACCTTCTCCGCGGCCTTCACGACGGCGATGCCGCCGACCACCAGCGAGCGTGAGCCGTAGGTGTCGAGGCCCTTCGGCGAGATCTGGGTGTCGCCGTGCAGGATCTCGACGTCGGAGAACGGGACGCCGAGCTGGTCGGCGACGATCTGGCTGAATCCCGTCTCGTGGCCCTGCCCGTGCGGGGAGATGCCGGTGATGACCTCGACCTTGCCCGTGGCCAGCATCCGGATGCTGGCGGCCTCCCAGCCGCCCGCACCGTAGGACAGCGAGCCGAGCAGCCGCGAGGGCGCGAGGCCGCACATCTCGGTGAAGGTCGAGATGCCGATGCCGAGCTGGACCGGGTCACCGGCGCGGCGGCGCTCCTCCTGCTCGCGGCGCAGGCCGGCGTAGTCGAAGGTCTCCATGGCCTTCGCGGTGGCCTGCTCGTAGTCGCCGGTGTCGTAGGTGAGACCGGCGACCGTGGTGAACGGGAACTCCTCGTGGGTGATCCAGTTCTGCTGCCGCAGCTCCATCGGGTCCCGCCCGAGCTCGACCGCGAGCTCCTCGATGATCCGTTCGGCGCCGAACGTGGCCTCCGGGCGCCCGGCGCCGCGGTAGGCGTCGGTGGGCGCCTTCGTGGTGAACACGTTGCGGCAGGTGAACCGGTAGGCCGGGAACTTGTAGATCGCGTTGAACATGAACGCGCCCAGGATCGGGATGCCCGATCCGATGAGGCTGAGGTAGGCGCCCATGTCGGCGAGCAGGTGCACGTCGAGGCCGGTGATCGTGCCGTCGCGCCTGGCGGTGATCGTGATGTCCTGGACCTGGTCGCGGCCGTGGTGCGCCGCGAGCAGCGAGTCCGAGCGGTTCTCGGTCCACTTGACCGGCTTGCCGAGCTTCTGCGCGAGGAGCACGCAGAGCATCTCCTCGGGGATGATGGAGATCTTGCCGCCGAACCCCCCGCCCACGTCGGGGGCGATGACGCGTAGCTTGCTCTCCGGGATGCCGAGGGTGGCCGCGGTCATGGTGCGCAGGATGTGCGGGATCTGCGTCGCCGACCACATGGTGATCTGCTCACCGGTCGGGTCGACCACGCACGAGCGCGGTTCGATGAACGCCGGGATCACACGCTGCTGGATGAACCGGCGCCGCACCACGATCTGGTCCGGGTCGGCCTCGGCGGCGGCGATGGCCGCCTCCACACTGTCGCCGGTGCCTGCCGCGGCGGAGTCGAACACCCAGGTGGCGCTGACGTTCGTGCCCAGGTCCGGGTGCACCAGCGTCGCCCCGTCGGCCGCCGCGGCCTCCTTGTCCAGTACCGGCGCGACCGGTTCGTAGTCGACCTCGACGAGGTCGGCCGCGTCGCGGGCCTCGGCGGCGGTGCGGGCCACGACGACCGCGACGCCCTCGCCGGCGAAGTGCACGGTGTCGATCGCCAGTGGCGGGCGCTGCGGGGCCTTCTGGTCCGGGGTGACCGGCCACGCGCAGGGCAGGCCGATGCCCTCGGCGCCGAGGCCTTCTGCCGTGTAGACGCCGATGACGCCGGGCAGCGCCGTGGCGCTTGAGGTGTCGATGTTCGTGATCGTGGCGTGCGCGAGCGGTGAGCGGACGACGTGCATGTGCAGCGTGCCAGCCGGGGTGATCGAATCGGTGTACCGGCTGCGACCGGTGATCAGCCGGGCGTCCTCCTTGCGGGGGCGGGGCCTACCGAGTTCGGGTGCGGCGGTCTCGACGGTTGCGGTCATGTCTGCATACCTCCTCCGGCCACGCGGACCGTGGCCTGTGATCGGCCGAATCCGGCCGGGCCAGGGGCCGAGGCCCGCGGCGGTGGGACTGGATCACGACCGGTTCAGTGGTCGGCTCGTGTGCCGTTCGTCGTGACCAGGTCGTGCGGTACCGGGCCCGGCCTGCGCGAGCTCCTGCGAGGCCTGCAGCTCACCGTCCGCGGTGATCACCAGGGAGCGGCGCTCCCGTTCCGCCTCGGCCTGGAGTGACATCGACCGCTTCGTCGACCGGGGCAGCGCCGCGTCCTTGATCTCGACGCGGCCGATGTGCAGGTTGTCGGTCATCAGTGCGAGGCCCCGGTTGGGCAGCAGGTCGTCGAGCTCGCTCTCGTCGATGATGGGCATGGGTACGACGGCACACGGCCCGGCAATGTGCGCTCGGCCGAGGACGGCGCGGCTGAGGTGGTCGAAAGCCTCGTTGATCTCCGGGGCCGGTTCCTCTCGGCGCGCGGCACGCTCAGGTGCCGCCACCGGATGCATGTCAACCTTCATCGTTGTTCCCGCTTCTCACGGCATATCCGCCCAGCTCAGGTCGACGATGCCGGTGGTGATCTCGGCGTTGCCGGATCCTGGCTGCACCTTGTATCGTATCACGATATAAACGGTTGGTGTCCGCATCAGCGTCGGGCCACTGGACTCTGTCAAGGCGGTCCGGTCGGCCGCGCCGCTCCCGTAGCCCTGCGACGCGGCGACCACGCCCGCGCGTCGAGAAGCCCCGACCCGCTGTGCCGTTGCCGCCGATCTGGGTGCCGGACCAGGCGAAGAACCTCGGCAGCACCGGCAGCGCGGTCACCGCGAGCAGCAGCACCGACATGTTCCCGGTGGTCATGGCTCCGGTGTTCACGGCGTGGGCGACGTTCGGGAGGACAACGGTGACCGAGACCGTCTACCGCAAGCAGCTCCGACCGATCATCGACGACGGCGCCACGGTGATGAACCGGGTCCTCCCCGTCCACCGCGAACGAACGCACGGCCCGGTCCTGAGCTCCGCTAGAAGCATCTGACCAGGCCGTGTGGTGGTCGGGGTGACAGGATTTGAACCTGCGACCTCTTCGTCCCGAAGCAGACGAGCGACGCGCCGACGACGGCGAACACACAGGTCGTGGCGTGCTTGGTGTCCGGTGACGTCTGTCCTCGTGTGCCTGCGGTCGGGCACGTTGTCACCCAGTTGGTCACCCGGTTCGATCCTTCGCCTCCGCTTCGCTGCGTGCTGCGGCGTGGTCGTTGCGTTGTTCGGCAGGCGTCAGCGCCTTGAGCAGTTGATCATGGGTCGGGCGTGTGTCCGTGCTCGTCATCGTTGTCACTCTTTGGTCACCCAGCGACGCCATCGCACTCGGCCGGGTGGCGTGATCGCGGCGTGGCGGTTGCGTGGTCGGGACGTGCGGTTCGCGCCATAGGGATCGGGTGCTGGCTGCCCGGAGTTGATTCCCGGTACCTCACTCGGCGTCCTGTATGGGGCGGCGGCGGACGAGGTGCGTGACGTCGACGTCGTCCGGGGTCCAGCGGATGCCCGGGATCCGGTGCATGGGTGCGTGCGGGTCCGCGGCCCGGTTCCACGCCGCCGCGAAGCCGGCGTCGATCTCCGCGCGTGCGGCGTCGTCCCCGGCCGGGCAGACCGTGCGCGCCAGTTCGCGCGCGGCGTGGGCGTCGGTGATCCGGACCGTCACCGTCCAGCTGGCCCGTACCCGGCCCGGTTCTTCGTCGGTCGCCGCCAGCTCCACCTGGTCGATGCGGACGGCCCCGGCCTCCAGCAGCGGCCAGAGCCCCTCGGTCGGTTCCAGGCACCATTGCACCGCCGCGGCACAACTCTGCGCGACGTCCTCGCGCGGGTCGGTGAGATCGGGGTCGTCGTCGGCGAACTCGCCGATCACGATGCCGTCCTCGAGCCGGCGCAGCGCCTCGTCGCGCAGCGCGCGCCGGTCGACCGCGGTGACGGTGCGGGGCCAGGTCTCGCGGGTGTGGCCGCGGCCGCTGCGGGGCGCCGACGGCGGCGTGGGCGGCGGCGGGAGGTCGAACAAGCCGGGCTGCTCAGTCAACGCAGCGATCCTTCCGGCGTGTCCAGCTCGGCGAGCCGGGCGTCGATCTCGGCGGGGCGGAACGGCCGCGGGGGTGGTGGTTCGTCGTGGTGCCAGTCCTCGACCGGTGCGCGGCCGCCGACACACGCTGGGCGCGCGCCGGGATCGGGTGGGAGCACCTTCTCCAGCAGGACGGTGTGGTCCCAGCAGTCGCCGAGGTCGTAGCGGTAGGCCGGCTTAGCGCCGGGGCGGGGCAACGCGGAGGCCAGCGTGATCGTCTCCTCGTCGCCGCACCCGTCGAGGCCGTGGTTCGGATCGGCGTAGCCGATGCCGTCGACGGTGAACACGTGCAGGTGGTCGTCGTCCCACTCCAGCGCGATCTGCGCGACGTGGTGCAGCTCGCCGAGGCTCGTGCCGGCCGGGAGCAGGACCCGGCGCCACACCGGCGGCCGGAACCGGTCCGGTCCAGGCCGATCTTGAGTTGCAGGACGTCGTCGTCGGCCCATGCGGGCACGAGGGCGGGTGGCTCGGCGAGCGCGTCGTGGGCCCAGCGGCCGAGCGGGGTGACGGCGAGTGTCTTCGGGTCGACCGCACCGCATTCGGTGAGCAGCTCCAGCGCGCCGGTCTCGGGTAGCCGGCCCCGCCGGAACGCGTGGTACGCGGCGATCCGGTCGGTGATCGGGAGCTGATCGAGGACGTCCTCCACGGCGTGGCCGAACCAGTGCTCGTCGATCCCTGAAGCCGAGTCGAGCACGCGCAGCGCGACGCGGCACCCGACGGTCGCTCCGATCCGCTGTGGGTCGTCGGACTCGGCACGCAGCAGCGCCGTGACAGCGCTGAGCCACTGCCCGATCGAGTGCTGTGCCGCCGCGTCGTCGTCAGGTGCCTTGGCGGCGATGGCCTGGTCGAGGCCCAGGACGAGCAGACCCGCGCCCTGCGCGGCGACCCAGGCCCGGTGCAGCGCGGGGACGTCGGCGGCGGTGACCACCCGGCCCGGATCGGGCAGTCCGGCCGCCGCGCACGTCGGGGCGATGTCAGCGCGGCGCAGCACGCCCTTCGCGGTGAGCGCGCGACCCTCGCCCACGAAGGCCGCCAGTGCCCGGGCGCGGGAGAGCAGTGGGCAGTCGTGTGCGAGCGGGCCGACGGCAGGGCAGCAGGATCTCCACCACGGTCGGGCTCCAGCGCATCGGGTCGTAGTCGGTGCCGAACCACAGGATCGAACCGAGCAGGCCGCGGACCTCGGTGTGGTCGGTGCCCGACCGTGGGGCGAGGAACCGCTCGACCAGCCCGGCGACCGCGACGTCGTCCCACTCCGGGCGGAGGTAGCCGGTGCCACCGGCCGGGAGCAGCCCGGCCATCCACTCGACCAGCGGGCGACAGGAGGGCCACGTGTCGGTCTCGACGGGCGGGAAGGTGATCGCACCTGACTCGACGGCCTCGACGATCCGGACGCGGGCGTCGGCCGACGACAACGCACGTGCCGCGGTGTCCGGGTCGTCGGCCGCCGCGTCCTGCAGTCGCTCGACGACATCGTCCAGCGGCGCCGACACGACGAACGCGTCCTTGACCAGCGTGCCCATGTTGTGGTCGATGTAGACCACCGCGGTGAGCGCGTGGCCACCGGGCAGGGTGGCCGCGACCAGCACGGTGTCGCCGTCCCCGAGTACGTGGGTGACCTCGACGGCCCGCGACAGCGCCACGGCGTGGGCCACGTCGGCGAGCCACCGGGGCAGCGGGTCGGCGCGATCGGTGATCTCCCGGTGGACGCGGCGGCGGAGCACCTCGTCGCCCGACAGCGCGGCGACCGCGGCAAGCAGGGCCGAGGTCTCGGGGAGGGGGACGGCCAGCAGCGACTCGATCATCTCGTCGCGCGACGGGCCGTCGGGCGGGCGTTCGAAGGGGTGGCGTGATCGCTGGTCCAGGGCGGCGAGCAGCGTGCTCGCCAGACCGAGCAGCATGAGCGGGTCGTCGTCGTCGAGCGCGGAGGCGATCTGGGCGACGAGATCGGGCTCCTCACGCTGCTGGCTCGGGCGCCTGGCCGGGCGCCGTCGCTTGGCCTGCGGCGGTGTGCGCGGGCGCTTTCGCTTCGACACGTGCGGGAGGGTAGTGACCGAGGTGGCGGTGAGGTGCGCGAGGGGAGGACCGTGAGCCGGAGGGCATCCGCCTCCCGCCGACGTGGGCGTCGATGCTCATGGTGGCGACGCAGCGTCCGCTGGATGAATGCGCCCGGTAGCTTGGGCCGCCTACACTCCTTTCATGCCACAGACCGTGCCCCGGTTCGATCGGCTGACCGTCGAGGCCGACAAGCTCGGCGGTCAGGTCTGCATCCGCGGCTACCGTTTCACGGTCGAGCACCTGCTGGAGTTGCTGGCTGACGGATGGGATCTCGAACGGATCCAGCTGGATTTCCCCTTCATCGAGCACGAGGATGTCCGGCAGACGCTCGGCTATGCGGCTGCCCTCGCGCATCGTGAGCTGTATGTCCCGCTGCAGGAACCGGCTTGAAGCTGCTCGTCGACCAGAACCTTCCGCGACGGCTCGCCGCGTTGCTCCAGATCGAGGGTCACGATGCCCTGCACACCGAGCACGAGGGCCTGGCTACCGCAGCTGATCCGCTGATCTTGTCCTGGTGCTGCGTGCGCGCACGCCTGCTCGTGACGGCCGACAAGAAGTTGACCAAGTTCCTCGCGTCCTCGGGAGCGGACTGCCCGAGCGTGCTCGTCCTACGGGAGATGCGAACCGTGTCGGTCGAGCGGACCGCCTCGATCATGGCGGCGAACCTTCCGCAGATCGAGAGGGTTGTCCTCGAGCGCGGCAATGCGCTGTTCTCGCTGACCCCGGGTCGACCGATCCGGGCGGAGCTGTTGCCACTCGGCTTGGTCGGCCCGGCCGCCGCCAAGGCCGAGCCGGAATGAGCGCGTCGTGCCGAGGGATGCGAGATCGGCGGGGCCGAGCGGTGCGCCGGGCTATGACGTGAATCGCCGATGCACAGCGCTCTTCGCGGCAACCACGTCGCGACAGCACCTCAGCAGCGGTCGCGACCCGGGTACCGGCGAGGTGACATTTCGATCATTGCGCGGATCGGTAGCCACCCAGTTGGTCGCCCCGGCCTCAGGGCTTGATCGTCGATCAAGCCCTGAGCAGGCAATATGGTCGGGGTGACAGGATTTGAACCTGCGACCTCTTCGTCCCGAACGAAGCGCGCTACCAAGCTGCGCCACACCCCGATGGCTCGCGATCCCGCTGCGAACCGTTTTGCCAGTCTAGCCGACGTCCGCCGCCGCCGACGCGGGGGCTGCCGCGGCGGCCTTCGCCTGCTCCGGCCGCGGTACGAGGGTGAGCAGGCTGGCCTCCGGGGGGCAGGCGAAGCGGACCGGGGCCCACGGTGAGGTGCCGAGGCCCGCGGAGACGTGCAGCCAGGTGTGGACGCCCCAGCGGGACGCGCCGCGGGCGCGCGAACGGTCGATGCCACAGTTCGTGACGACGGCGCCGACGCCGGGGACGCGAAGCTGCCCGCCGTGGGTGTGGCCCGCCATCACGAGGTCGTAGCCGTCGGCGGCGAACGCGTCGAGCACGCGCGGCTCCGGGGAGTGGGTGAGGCCCAGCCGCAGGCCGTGCTCGCCGCCCACGGGGCCTGCGACGCGGTCGTAGCGGTCGAGACCCAGGTGCGGGTCGTCGACGCCTGCCGCCGCGAGCGACACCCCGGCGACGTCGAGGGTCAGCCGGGCGTGGGTCGCGTCGTGCCAGCCGCGCTCGACCAGGGCCGCGCGCAGGTCGCGCCACGGCAGCGGTTCGCCGTCGGGGGCGCTCCGGCGGCCCGTCAGGTAGCGCGTGGGGTTCTTCGGCGTGGGACCGAAGTAGTCGTTGCTCCCGAACACGAACAGGCCCGGCAGGTGCATCAGCGGGCCCAGCGCGGCGACGACCGTCGGCACGCTGCGGGGGTGCGCCAGGTTGTCGCCGGTGTTGACGACGAGGTCGGGCTCCAGCCCGGCGAGGTCGGCCACCCAACGCTGCTTGCTGTGCTGCGTCGGCGTCAGGTGCAGATCGGAGATGTGCAGGATGCGCAGCGGTCGGGTGCCGGGCGCCAGCACGGGCAGCGTCGCCTCGCGCAACGTCCACCGCCTGCGTTCCACGCCCGCCCCGTACGCGATGGCCGCCGCGCCTGTCGTGGTCGCGCCGAGCGCGAGCCGAGCCCAGCTGTTCACGACTGCAGCCTACGGTCCGGGGTCGGTGGACTAGCGTTGACGGCCGTGAGCACCCTCAAGGCACAGCTGCGGGCCGACTTGACCGCGGCGATGAAGGCCCGAGACGAGCTGGTCAAGTCCACCCTGCGGATGACGCTGACGGCCATCGGCACCATGGAGGTCGCAGGCAGCGAGGCCCGCGAGCTCTCCGACGACGAGGTGCTCAAGGTGATCGCGAAGGAGGCGAAGAAGCGGGTGGAGTCGGCCGAGGCGTTCGCCGGGGCGGGCCGCGAGGAGCTGGCCGCCCAGGAGCGTGCCGAGGGCGAGATCCTGGCCCGCTACCTCCCCACCCAGCTCTCCGACGACGAGCTGGGTGCGATCGCGAGCACCGCGGTGGCCGACACCGCCGCGGAACTGGGCGAGCAGCCGGGGCCGCGGCAGATGGGCCAGGTCATGAGGAAGGCGAACGCGGCCGCGGCCGGCGGGGCCGACGGCGGCCGCGTGGCCGCCGCGGTGAAGGCACTGCTCGTTCCCTGATTGCAACGGGCTGGGGTGCTACTTCTTCGCCGGGGCCTTCTTCCTCGCAGGCGCGCGCTTGGCGGCAGGCTTCTTCTTCGGGGCCGGACCCCGTGCCCGCCGCTCGGCCAGCAGCTCGGACGCACGCTCGTCGGTCAGCTGCTCCACGCTGTCGCCCTTGCGCAGGCTCGCGTTGGTCTCCCCGTCGGTGACGTAGGGCCCGAAGCGCCCGTCCTTGATCACCATCGGCTTCTTGGAGTTGGCGTCCTCGCCGAGCTCACGCAGCGGCGGGGTGGCCGCCGCTGAACGCCGCCCCCGCTGCTTAGGCTGCTTGTAGATCTCCACGGCCTCGTCGACCGTGACCGTGAACAGCTGCTCCTCGTCGGTGAGCGACCGCGAGTCGGTGCCCTTCTTCAGGTACGGCCCGTATCGGCCGTTCTGCGCGGTGATCTCCTCGCCGCTCTCCGGGTCGGTGCCGACGACACGCGGCAGCGACAGCAGCCGCAGCGCCTCCTCCAGCGTCACCGACTCCGTCGCCATGCCCTTGAACAGCGAGCCCGTGCGCGGCTTCGGCTTGGCGGCGGCCCTGGATGTGGCAGCCTTCTTCGGCTTGGCGCCCTCGGCGACCACGGGCGCCTCGGGCTCGGGCAGGATCTCGGTGACGTAGGGCCCGTAGCGGCCCTCCTTGGCGACGATCTCGTGCCCGCTGACCGGGTCGACGCCCAGCGAGCGGCCCTCCTGCGGCACCGAGAACAGCTGCTCGGCGATCTCGCGGGTGAGCTCGTCGGGCGGCAGGTCCTCGGGCAGGTTGGCCCGCTGCGACGCCCCGTCGCGCATCCGCTCCAGGTAGGGCCCGTAGCGGCCCACCCGGACCACGACGTCGTCGAACACCGGGACCGAGTTGATCTCCCGGGCGTCGATCTCCTCCAGGTTGACCCCGACGAGCCTCTTCAACCCACCCGCCCTGGCGACCGAGCCCTCGCTGGCCTGCTCGGCGCCGAAGTAGAAGGCCGAGAGCCAGGGGGTGCGGGCCTGGGTGCCCGCGGCGATCGAGTCGAGCTCGTCCTCCATGGCGGCGGTGAAGTCGTAGTCGACGAGCCTGCCGAAGTGCAGCTCCAGCAGCCCGACGACGGCGAACGCGATCCACGACGGGACCAGCGCCTGCCCCTTCTTCCACACGTACCCGCGGTCCTGGATCGTCTTGATGATCGAGGCGTAGGTGGACGGGCGGCCGATGCCCAGGTCCTCCAGCTGCTTGATCAGGCTGGGCTCGGTGTAGCGCGAGGGCGAGTTGGTGGAGTGGCCCTCGGGCGTGAGCGACGCGGCCGTGAGGACCTGGCCCTTGGTCAGCTCCGGAAGGCGTGACTCGGCGTCGTCGGCCTCGCCTCCCGCCTGGTCGTCGACGGTCTCGACGTAGGCCTTCAGGAAGCCGGGGAACGTGATGGTGCGGCCCGAGGTGGCGAACGTGACGGCCTCGCCCGTGGCGGCGGCCCCCGCGATGCGGATGCTCACCGTCGTGCCGCGCGCATCGGCCATCTGGGACGCGACCGTGCGCTGCCAGATCAGCTCGTAGAGGCGGAAGTCGTCGCCGTCGACCTCACGGGCCATGTCGCCCGGCGTGCGGAAGGTGTCCCCCGCGGGCCGGATGGCCTCGTGAGCCTCCTGCGCGTTCTTCACCTTCCGCGTGTACTGCCGCGGCTGCGCGGGCACGTAGGCGTCGCCGTAGAGCTCACGCGCCTGCCTGCGGGCGGCCTCGATCGCCGCGGGCGACAGCGTGGTGGAGTCGGTGCGCAGATAGGTGATGTAGCCGTTCTCGTAGAGCCGCTGCGCGCTGCGCATCGTGCGGTCCGCGGAGAAACGCAGCTTGCGACCCGCCTCCTGCTGCAGCGTGGAGGTCATGAACGGCGGGTAGGGCTTGCGGGTGTAGGGCTTGGACTCCACCGACTCGACGGTGAGGTCGCGACCCTTGAGCGCCTCGGCCAGGCGCCGGGCGGACGGCTCGTCCAAGACAACCACGTTCGACTTCAGGCCGGTGTCGGACTTGAGCCGCCCGTCGGGGCCGAAGTCGCGGCCGGTGGCGACGCGCGTGCCGTCGACCGCGACCAGGCGCGAGCCGAACCGGCGTGGTGTGGCGTCGGCCCCGGCGTCCATCTGCGCCGCGATGTCCCAGTACGACGCGGAGACGAACGCCATCCGCTCGCGCTCGCGGGTGACGATGATCCGCGTGGCCACCGACTGCACCCGGCCCGCCGAGAGCTTCGGCATGACCTTCTTCCACAGCACGGGGGAGACCTCGTAGCCGTAGAGCCGATCGAGGATGCGGCGGGTCTCCTGGGCGTCGACCATGTCCTGGTCGAGATCGCGGAGGTTCTCCACCGCGGCGCGGATGGCCGCCTCGCTGATCTCGTGGAAGACCATGCGGCGGACGGGAACCTTGGGCTTGAGCGTGTCCAGCAGGTGCCAGGCGATCGCCTCGCCCTCGCGGTCCGGGTCCGTGGCGAGCAGGACCTCGTCCACCGACTTCAGGGCCTCCTTGAGCTCGGCGACCTTGCCCCGCTTCTCCGGCGTGACGATATAGAGCGGAGCGAACCCGTGGTCGACGTCCACGCCGAGGCGGGCCCAGGCCTCGCCCTTGTGCTTGGCGGGTACGTCCGCGGCGCCGCGGGGCAGGTCGCGGATGTGGCCGACGGAGGCCTCCACGACGTAGTCCCTGCCGAGGTACTGCGCGATCTTCTTGGCCTTGGTGGAGGACTCCACGATCACCAGCCGACGGGTCGGGGCACCGGCGGCGGCGGTCGTGGGCGTGCCCCTACGGCGGCTCGGGGCCGGCTTCGTGGCTGCCCGACGCGCACCCGTACCTGCCTGGGTGTCGGATGTCGTGCTCGTCGTTCCGGTCGTCACCTTGGTTTGTTCTCCTCGGCCTCGCGGGTCTCCGCTGTCGAGTATGCGTGCCGCGCCTTCCGGCCTACACATCGATACACGCTCGGGACACCCACGCTCGGTGTCGCCTCGATCACACCGAGGCGGTCGTGCCGCGAGAGCCTAACCATCTCGTCAAGGCGCCCGGCGCCCCCGGTACCGCGGCCACTGCTCGTCGGTGATCCCGTACGGGGCCGGTCCGACCAGCTCGACGAGGCGCCGGACGCGGCGGGTGCCGCTGATCCGCAGGGCCGTCCCGTGCGCCACCCGGGCGGGCGGGATACCGGCCCGCGTCGTCGCTGTGACCAGGGCATCGTGCGTGTGGGGGGCGTGTGGGTCGAGCATGAGCAGGTAGCCGCCACGGTCGTCGGGCCTGCCCGCGGCGAGCGCCCAGAGGCGCAGCGCGGCGCCGTCGAGTCGCCAGTCGGTCGGCACGGTCTTGACCGCCCCCCGCGTCCAGTCACGGGCCAGTGTGACGAGGTCGCAGCGGAACGCCGTGCGCACGGCGGTCGTTCCGCTCTCGGTGGTGACCGGGTCGACACCGATCCCGGTGGCCGCGCAGGCCGCCGCGAGGGCCGAGACGCGGTCCGGGTCGGCCAAGACGATCGAGAGGCGGGCCTGGTCGCCCGCCCCGAAACGGACGATCTGCCCGGGCCCGCAGAGCAGCCCGGCGAGATCGCGGACCCCGGCCGGGCGCGCGTCGGCGGAGAACAGCGACAGCTGCGACACGGGACAGACCGTAGAACACCCGTTCGACCACACGCATCCGGACGCGCCGGGAACGACCCAGGCCGCCCACCTGGATGACCGGGTGGACGGCCTGGAGCCGACGAGACGGGCGGTCAGCCGACCGTGCTCTCGGCGGGGGTGTCGCTGATGGTGGTCGAGCGCCGCTTGGCCACCACGATCGCCCCGACGATGATCGCCACGGCGACCAGCGAGATGGCGATGCTGAGCACCGGGTTGGCGGTGTCGCCCACCGAGAAGGCGACGACGGCCGGTGCGATGAGCACGGCGACCAGGTTCATCACCTTGAGCAGTGGGTTGATCGACGGGCCGGCGGTGTCCTTGAACGGGTCGCCAACGGTGTCACCGATGATCGTGGCCTCGTGCGCGGGCGACCCCTTACCGCCGTGGCTGCCGTCCTCCACCAGCTTCTTCGCGTTGTCCCAGGCACCACCGGAGTTGGCGAGGAAGATCGCCATCAGCGTGCCGGAGGCGATGGCACCAGCCAGGAAGCCCGCCAGCGGGCCGACGCCGAGGCCGAAGCCGACGGCGATCGGGGACAGGATGGCCAGCAGGCCGGGGGTGGCCAGCTCGCGCAGCGAGTCGCGGGTGCAGATGTCGACGACGCGGCTGTAGTCCGGGCGCACGGAGTAGTCCATGATCCCGGGGTTGTCCTTGAACTGACGGCGCACCTCGAACACGATCGCGCCCGCCGCCCGGGTGACCGCGTTGATCGCCAGCCCCGAGAACATGAACACCACCGCGGCACCGATGATGACGCCGACCAGGGTGTTCGGCGCGAACACCTCGTAGGCGAACGCGGTGCCCGCGTCAGCGAGAGCCACCTGCGCGTCGGCCAGCGCCACCGTGATCGCGTCCCGGTAGGAGCCGAACAGCGCGGTGGCGGCCAGCACGGCCGTCGCGATCGCGATGCCCTTGGTGATCGCCTTGGTGGTGTTGCCGACGGCGTCCAGCGCGGTGAGGATGTCCACGCCCTTACCCGTGACGTCGCCCGACATCTCGGCGATGCCCTGGGCGTTGTCGGCCACCGGGCCGAAGGTGTCCATCGCGACGATGACGCCGACCGTGGTGAGCAGGCCGGTGCCGGCCAGCGCCACGGCGAACAGCGCGACCGTGATCGAGCCCGTGGCCAGCGCGAACGCGCCGAACACGGCGGCGCTGATCACCAACGCGGTGTAGACGGCCGACTCGAAGCCGATCGAGATGCCGGAGAGGATGACCGTGGCGGCGCCCGTGAGCGAGGAGCGGCCCACGTCCTGCACGGGCTTGTCCTCGGTGCCGGTGTAGTACCCGGTCAGCTTCAGGATGGCCGCGGCCAACACAATGCCGATGATCACCGCGACGGTGGCCAGCAGACGCGGGTCGGTGCCCGCCATGTCGGCGACGACGGAGGCGTCGGTCGGGCCGTTGCCCGCGACGCCGCCGCCGAGGCCTGCGAAGCTAGCGGGCAGGTAGACGTAGGCGGCGATCGCGCAGAGCACCGCGGAGATGACCGCGGAGATGTAGAAGCTGCGGTTGATCGTGGTGAGGCTGCCCTCGTTCTCCCGGGTGCGGGTGATGTAGACCCCGATCACCGCGGTGATCACGCCGATGGCCGGCACGATCAGCGGGAAGAGCAGGCCCTGCAGGCCGAAGGCGGCGGTGCCGAGGATCAGCGCGGCCACGAGCGTGACGGCGTAGGACTCGAACAGGTCGGCCGCCATGCCCGCGCAGTCACCCACGTTGTCGCCGACGTTGTCGGCGATCGTGGCGGCGTTGCGGGGGTCGTCCTCGGGGATGCCCTGCTCGACCTTGCCGACGAGGTCGGCGCCGACGTCGGCGGCCTTGGTGAAGATGCCG
>JAKDLE010000265.1 GCA_030453005.1 Pseudonocardia sp.
CATCGGGGTTGTCCTCGGGGAGTGAGGGAGCGGATCGCGGAGAGGGAACGGCGGACGGAGTGAGGGCGAGGGCAGCGGCGCGCACGGCGGCCACAGAGTCGTGGGTCATCCACACGGGGAGGTCCCCGTTCCCCCAGCC
The DNA here is from genome assembly GCA_030453005.1 of Pseudonocardia sp. Classification (GTDB taxonomy): domain Bacteria; phylum Actinomycetota; class Actinomycetes; order Mycobacteriales; family Pseudonocardiaceae; genus Pseudonocardia. The sequence goes on from JAKDLE010000265.1 coordinate 140, forward strand.
CCACAGCCCGGAACCCGGGTCGAACCAGGTCCATACCCGTGCGAGTGCGGCACCCAGACGGCTGGTGTCCGGTCGTTCGACACCGGCGAGTGCGCGCACCACCCAGGCCGCCGTGAAGTGCCGGATGCTGAGCTCCTCGCGGGCACCCCCGGGGCGGTCGTCCTCGATCTCGCGGCTGATCACCTCGCTGACGCCCTCGTCGTCCCAGGTGCCCGCGAGCCACTCCTGCCCCGCGTACAACGCGTCGCGCAGCTCGGCGCGGTCGATGCTGCGCACTGCGGACTGCAGCACGACGACCGCCCGCGCGGTGTGCGCCGTCGAGGCGGTCAGCTTCGCCTGCGCGTCCCCCACCTTCTCCGGCCAGACGAGCTGCCCGTCGAACGGGCGCCGCGCGGCGAGCAGATACCCGAGCAGATCGTGCGCCAGGTCCGAGTCGGGTGCGATGCGCAGCACGGTCTCGAGCACCGTGGTCAGGACGAAGGTCTGATGGCGGGTGGCGTCGTCGATCAGCCCCTCGAGCATCGTCAGGGCGGCGCCCGGGCTGAGCACGCCGACGCGGCTCAGCGCGTCGACGACCACGGCGGTGGCCTCCGGGCGGGCAGCGGACTGCGACGCCGAGGCCCACCCGTCCATACCGGCTGGACCGGGTATGCGAAAACGCCCGAGACCGCGCGCGACCGTGGCCAGGTCGACGTGCGGGCCCCCGAGCATCAGGAGGATCTTGATGCCGTAAGCCGTCGACATCGACGTGACGGAGCGGTCGTCCTGCTGGAGGTTGTGCGCCCAGCCGAGCGGCGTGCCCTCGGCGTCCCGACGCAGGTGTCGGACGAGGGCATCCCCCACCTGCGTGAAGATCTGCAGGACGGTGCGGAAGTCCCCGACCGGGGCCGGGAAGTGATTTGTCGGGGCGATGTGCCCTGCCGCCGGACTGATGGCAGGAACGGAGTAGGCCCCCGCCGGACGTGACCGCTCCGCGAGCCGGTACAGCTCGCCGCCGGCGCCGAGCAGGTCGTCGAGCTTCTGCGCACGGGCGGGCGAGGGCAGATAGCGACCGCTCTCCCACTGGGTCAGGGTCGGGCGGCTGACCTCGACGCGCGCTGCCGCCTGAGCCTGCGTGACCCCGCGGCGGAGGCGTGCCCGACGCAAAGTCGACCCGAAGTCCGCGAACTCCCCAGGCCTACCTACCGGTAGGGATGGACTACCTACCGCACTCGACGTAGGTTCAGACCTAACCATCAGTGTTACCTACCTTACGTAGGCGGGGCTGGTCACATGGAGCATGTAGGCAAGGGGAACCGAACGGGTAGGAACCTACCCCACTCCCGGGGTCGGGTCGAGCACGCCCCCGGCCCGGCGTCCAGGGCCCGCGCCCCACCGCCCCGCGGCGGGCCACTGGTTCACCCGTCACCACCCGCATGTCATTGGGTACCCGCCCGGTCACCACCGGCGCGGACGGTCCCCACACCTCACCTGCCCCACACAACGGGATGCCGAGGCAGCGCCATGGATGTCACCCAGGCTCATCCAACCCAGGCCCATCCAACCCAGATCTTCTCAAGCCAGACCTATTCGACCCAGGCCTACTCAAGCCAGAACTATCCTGCCCACGCCTGTCGGAGCCAGGCCGATCCGAGCCCGACCGATCCGAGCCCGACCGAGCAGCGGTCCTCCCGGCCGGAGCCCCACGGGCGAGACCCGCGGGTCACGCCCGACCGCGCGCCGCCCTTCGACGTCGCCGGGGCCCGGGCGCTGAGCATCTCCCCCGTCCGACGTCCGAACCCGGTGGCCCGGCTGTGGCACTGGCGCTGGCCGGTGCTCCTGGTGCCCGCCGTGCCCGCGGCGCTCGTCGTGTTCGCAGGCGCCACCCACCCCGCGGCCGCGCTCGTCCTCGTCCTCTCCGCCGTCGCGGGCTTCGTGGGATGGCCGATGGTCCGCAGGTGGGCGATGCGGCGCTTCTGGGCGATCGTCATGCCCATCCGGCTGCGCATCGCCTTCGCCGAGGTGATGCTCTGCGACCGGGCCGGGAGGACGCCCCGCATCTTCTGGTCGTCCGCGACCGGCGACGTGGTGCGGATCCGGCTGTGGTGCCCACTCGACCTCGGGCTCGACCGCTTCCGCGATGCCCGTGACACGATCACGACGATCTGCTGGGCGAGCGGGTTCCACGTCGAACAGGGGGACCAGTGCCGCCAGCACGTCGTGCTGGTCCTCGCGCGCACCCGGAGCGACTCCTGGTGGGACCGGTGAGCGGGCGCGCCTGCACTCAGGCCGCGCGCACCGCGCGCTGCTCGCGGCCCAGCAGCCGCTCGTAGATGCCCTCGAACGTGCCGAGGGTGGTACCCAGCTCGTGCTTCGTGACCAGCTCACGGCTCGCGGCACCCATCCGCCTGCGCATCTCGGCGTCACCCAGCAGCGCGGCGAGACGGGTGGTGAGCTCGGGCACGTCGCCCGGGGTGAACAGCCAGCCGTTGCGTCCCGGCCGGACGAGGTGCGGCAGCGCCATCGCGTCGGCGGCGATCACCGGGGTGCCCGCGGCCATCGCCTCCAGCGTGACGATGCTCTGCAGCTCGGCGATACCGGGCATGCAGAACACGGCGGCCCGACGGTAGGCGGCCACCAGCTCGTCCTCGTCCACGAAGCCCCGGAAGCGGGTGCGGGCGCCGATGCCGAGCTCGGCCGCGAGGCCCGTCCACTCCTCGCGCATGACGCCCTCGCCGATGATCTCCAGGTTCGCCTCCGTGCCTGCGGGCAGCGCCGCGAACGCGCGCAGCAGCTCGTCGACGCGCTTCTCCTGGTCCATCCGTCCGACGAACAGCACGGTGGGCGTCGTGGACGCGTCGGGCTTGTCGCCGCGGTAGCGGGCGGCGTCGATGCCGCAGGACACCGCGAACGAGCCCGTCATGCCGGTGGCCTTCTCCAGCAGCTCCACCGCACGCGGGGTGGGCGCGGTGACGACGTCGGCGTGCCGGTAGATCAGGTTCATGTCCCACCAGCCCAGCCGCGTGACCGGGCCCTGCAGCAGCCGCGGCACGCGGGCGTGGCCGACGAGGTTCTCCGGCATGAAGTGGTTGGTGGCCACGATCGGCGTGCCTGCGGCCCGGGCGGCGTGCACCAGGCCGCGCCCGACCGGGAAGTGGCCCTGCACGTGCAGCACGTCGGGGGCGATCTCGGCGAACACGTCGCGGGTCCAGCCGCGGGCGGGCCAGGGCAGCGTGACGCGGAACGTGGGGTGGCTGAACCAGCGGTGCGAGCGCAGCGTGTGCATCGTGACGCCGTCCTCGACGCGCACGTCGGGCGGGCCGTCGTGCGACGGGCACACAACGTGCACCTCGTGCCCGCGCTCGGCCAGGCCTGCGGCGAGGCGGGAGGAGAACCGGGACAGCCCATTGACGTCGGGCGCGTAGGTCTCGGCGCCGATCAGGATGCGGAGGCGACGCGGACTGGGCGGCTGCACAGGAGGGATCCTCTCGGATGCGGTGACGGCGGGAGCGCGCGGGTCACAGGCGGGGAACGGCCGGCGCGACGAGTTCGGACGGGAAGGGGCCCGGCACCGCGCGAGCGGCGGCCCGGGCCCGGCGGGCGTCGGGGTGGTAGCGGGCCAGGGAGACCACACCCGCGGCGGCGGCGGCCGCGCAGGTGAGCAGTACGGCCGCCTCCACCCCCGACGAGGCGGGGTTCTCACCGAGCAGCAGGATGCCCAGCAGCACCGCGACGATCGGGTCGACGACCGTCAGGCAGGCGATCACGACCTCCGGCGGGCCGGTCGCGAACCCCTGCTGCACCAGCCAGCCACCGACGAGCAGCGCGACCCCGATGCCTGCCGCGGTACCGAAGAGCCGCGGGTCGGTCCACGACACGAGACCCGTGGTGACCTGCAACGACAGGGCCCGCACCAGCGCGGACACCAGCCCGAAGGCCACCGCCCCGGCGGTGACCCAAGCCACGCAACGCACCCAGCCGGTGCCCAGCGTGGCGACGGCGACGAGCAGCAGGACCAGCGCCGCGCAGACGCCACCGGCGATCAGCGTCGCGAAGTCGGGAACGCGGCTGGAGGTGCTCGACTCGGCCGCGATACCGACGAACGCCGCCACGCCCGCCACGCTCAGCGCCACGCCGAGCAGCACGCCGCGACCCGGGCGCTCGCGGGTGCGCCGCACCGTGAGAATCACGGCCATCGGCACGGCGAGCACACCGATCGGCTGGACGACCGACAGCGGGCTCAGCACGAGCGCCACCGCGTGCAGGCCCGACCCGGCCACCGCGGCGGCGAGACCGAGCAACCAGCCCGGGCGCTGGAGCAGGGCGCGGAAGGCGGCCAGGCCGAGCCGGCCACCGGCGGCGTCGGAGACGTCGCCGACGGCCCCGTGCTGCAGGGTGGCGGCCACCGCGAAGCATCCGGCGGCCACCACGGCCAGTGCGATGGCCGGTGACGACGCGAGCAGGGTGGGGTTCACCGCCTTCCGCCCCGCCCGGCGGCAGGCGCGCCCCCGGTCCGGGCGGCTGGAGCCGCTGGCCTGCCGATCGTCGTCATGATCCCACCGTGGCATCTCGAAGCTGAGACGTACATCAGGATCACTACCGAGTGGCATCGGGGGTTACCCCTACATGCGCACATCCGGCCAGTGTTCGCTGATTCGTACTCCGGTCGACTCCCTTTCGTGACCGACGACCATTCTCGGCGGACCGGCGCGGCCCGTTCCAGCAGGCCACCTACACTCCGCGCGGTGGCCAGCCTCCCCTCCCCGCCCCGTTCCCGGAGCCGTCACGAGGTCGTCCTCACGTCCGGAATCGTCGCGTACCGGGCCTACGGTGAACATCCCACCCCTGATCGTCCGGTCGTGGTCATGCTGCACGGACTCCGTGGTGACCATCACGGGCTCGAACCCATCGTCTCGCATCTCGACGGATTCCGGGTGCTCGTTCCGGATCTGCCGGGGTTCGGCGAGACCCCGCCCCTGCATCGGGGTGCGCACGACGTGACCTCTTACGCCGCCTGGACTCGGGAGTTCGTGGCGGCGGCGGCACACGAAGCATCAGGTGGCGTGGTGCTGCTGGGCCATTCCTTCGGCTCGATCGTGGCCGCGGCGGCCGTCG
>JAKDLE010000266.1 GCA_030453005.1 Pseudonocardia sp.
TACCGGGACGGGACTCCCACCCGCTGGTCTGGGCCAGCCTTCAGGACGCACCATGCGACGACCGTAGCAGCGCTGTAGGACGCTACGGAGCAACCACCTCACTCAGGGGAGCGCAAGTCACCCGGTTGCGGGGTAACGACCGGTCTGCCCGACCCGTTAAATGGGTAGAATCCTGACTAGACGGGGACGGGAGCATGAAGGTAGACACCAGAGACCTGATCAGCATCACCGAGGCCAACACCAAGGGCGTGTCCAAGCTCGTGACAGACGCTGAGAACGGACGACCACAAGTCTTGATGAGGAACAGCCGGGCAGTCGCGGCGCTCGTCAACATCGACAGCATGGACCGACTTCAGCGACTCGACGAACTGGAGGACGACTTGAGGCTCCTCAGCATCGCGCTGGTGCGCGCCGCCGCAGACAGCGGGCGCCGCTACGACCTTGACGAGGTGCTAGCCGAATCCGGCATCGAGCCGGCCACGCTCGACGACGAGTGAGGCCGGGGGCACGTGGCGAGAGTGCAGCTCACCGAAGACGCACGCGAGGACTTCCGAGACCTCGACGGATCGGCCCGCCGCGACGTCGCGAAGGGCCTGAAGAAGCTGGAGACCGACCCCCACCTACGCGGGCAACCGCTGGGTAGCCGCGCACGGGGGAACCTCACCGCCTTCCGCAAGCTCGTTGTCGGGAACCGCGACCACCGGATCGTCTACAGGATCGACGACGACGGCACCGTGGTCATCGTGTGGGTCATCGGCCACCGCGCGGACGACGAGGCATACGAGCTGGCGATGAGCAGGCTTCGACTCCACGGGGACGCCACAGTGCGCGAGCTGGCAACCAGCCTCGAACAGATCTGGGACCGTGACTGATGGAGGTCCGGGCGCGGACTCGCACGGCCGGGAGAAGTACGGGGACGTACCAGTAGCAAGACCGCTCGGTCATGGACCGGAACGTGGACGGGTTGCCCTCGGAGAGTGACCCCGCACTCGCGGCCAGCGTGGTCAACGGCCGCCATGCGCATCTCGATGATCGGCTCGTGCTGCTCGTCGGTCACGAGGTGGCCGGACAACCTCCGCGGCGACGTGCCCGAGGATCTGGTGCTCGACCCCGATCTGCGCTGGCGGTTGCTGCACGCGCTGGCACCCTTGACCTTCCCCTTACCGGAGGGCCCACTGTCCTCAACATGATCTCCATCAGCGTCTTCGCCCGCCTGACCGGGCTGTCCGCCAAGGCCCTGCGCCACTACCACGACCGCGGGGTGCTCGTGCCCGCCCGCGTCGACCCGGACACCGGGTACCGCACCTACGAGCTGGCCCAGGTGGCCGACGCGGCGCGGATCTCGGTGCTGCGTCGCGCGGGCATGCCGCTGGAGCTGGTGCGCGCAGTCATCGACGAGCCGGACCGCGCGGAGGCTCTGGTGGAGGAGTTCCGCGACGCCACCCGCCGCCGCCGAGAGGCCGAGGACCGCGCCCTCGACGGCCTGACCCGCATGCTCGACGAGGCGGTGGTGCTCGTCGGCGAGCGCCGGATGCCCGCGCAGCCCTTCGCCGCGGTCTCGGTCCCGGTCACCGACCCGCCGGACGACAGGCTCGTCGACCGGTCCGGCCGGGAGCTGCACGACACGCTGACCGCCGCGGGTGTCGTCCCCACGGGCCCGTTCTGGACGACCCTCGCCCCCGACGGCGACGCGCTGAGGGTGCTGCTGCACTGGCCGCTGCCCGCCGACGCCCCGCTCCTCGCGGACGTGCGGAGCGGCGCGCTGCCCGCGCGCACCGAGGTGTTCATCGAGATCCCGCTCCCGGAGCGGAACGGCGACGAGTCGGTTGAGCTCGCGCTGGCCGCCCTGCTCGCGACCGACCCCGACCGGCGCCCGGACCCGCGCACGCTGCGCCAGACCGTGTTCACCGACACGGCCCGGGTCGAGTTCGCGATCGTCCTCGGGACGTCGGCGTGAGCCTCCGCTACGCCCAGCTCGCCCACCCGGTGCTCGTGGGGTCGCGGTGGCGGGCCGCGGCCGCGTTGCTCGTGCTGGTCGGCGGGTGGGTCCTCTGCTTCGCCGCGACGATGGTGCTGTTCACCGTCACCGGGGCGGTCGACCTGGTGCTCGACACGGGGGACCCGACCTCGTTGCGCCCGGCGGTCCTGCTCGTCAGCCTCCTGGTGGTCCCTGTGTCCTGGCTGCCGCCCGCGTTGGCGGCGTGCCGGCTCCTCGGGGTGGCGCCGAGCAACCTGTGCTCGGTGACCGGCAGGTTCCGGTGGGGGTGGTACGGCCGCTGCCTGGGGGCCACGGCGGTGCTCGCGGCCCTCGGCGCGGGCCTGCCCCTGCTGTGGACCGACCCGCCGACACTCGCTCCGGCGGGCGACTGGGCGGTGCTCGTGGTCGTCGTCGTCGGCCTGGTCCCGCTGCAGTCGTTCACCGAGGAGTTCTTCTGCCGCGGGGTGCTCACCCACGTCCTGGGCGCCCGCTGGGCGAACCCACTGTGGGCGGTGGTCGTCCCCGCGGTGCTCTCGTCTCTGGCCTTCTCGGTCGTGCACCTCGCCGCCGGGCTGATCCTGTTCACGAGCCGCGTGATCGGGGCCTGGCGTACTCCGTGCTGTGTGACCGCACCGGTGAGCTGGAGGCGGCGAGCGCCGCACACAACGCCTGGAACACCACCGCGCTCCTGTCGGCGATCGCGTTCCCGACCGCGGCGGCCGGCATGGGAGCCGCGAGCCTGGTCGCGGTGCTGATGTCCGAGGCCGTGGTCGTCGTGGTCGTGACCGCCCTCGCCACGCGACACGGAGTGCAGACGACGACGCTCGGGTCCGGCATCCCGCCCCACCAAGCGAACGGCCTGGGTCAGGTGTCGACGCCGGGCAGGTGCGTGTTGGCCGCCCGCACGAGGTGGGCGAGCTCCGCGAGCTCGTGCACCTCGCGCCCGGCGGCCCGCAGCAGCTCGTCCCCCTCGCAGTCGACGAACAGCGTGGGCTCGCGCCAGGCGTACACGACCCGCGCGATGCCGGTCGCGAGGATCAGCCCGGTGCACGACTCCGGCCGCGAGGCGCGGCGGCTGCACGGTTCGAGCGAGGAGTAGATCGTGGCGCCGGTGAGGTCCACGCCGTCGAGCTCAGCGAGCGCGCTCTCCTCGGCGTGGTCGGCGGGGTCCCGCCTGCCCGACCAGCCGAGCGCGAGCGTCGTCCCGGCCGCGTCGACGACGACGGCGCCCACCCGGAACGTCGACGACGGCGGGCACCGCCCGGCCAGCGCGACGGCCCGACGCAGGTGCTCGTGGTCGTTCACGGCGCCTCCTCGCCGACGCCCGACGCGGACCGCGCTGTGCCCGATGGTGACCGCGCGCTGAACGGTGACCTCGCAAGCTCAGTCACGGGCGGTACCGCAACAGCACGACGTCGCCCACCGGCCGCGCGCCGAGCAGTGTCATCCGCCCCGGCGGGAACACCCCCGGCGAGACGAAGCGCGGTGCGTCCGCGTCGCCGACGAGGATCGGCGCGACGGCGACGTGCAGCTCGTCGACCAGGCCCGCGGTCAGGAACAGGGTGTGGACGGTCGTCCCGCCCTCGACCAGCAGCCGGGCGACGCCGCGGCCCGCGAGGTCGGCCAGCACCGCGGGCAGGTCCGGCACGGACACGACCTCGGCGGGCACCGCGGGCGGGACCGCGCCTCCCGTGCAGTAGACGACGACCGGGCCGCCCGCGAACACCCGGGCGGCCGGATCCAGCGGGCCGCCGGTGCTGAGTACCACCTTCAACGGAGTGGCCGCGCCGGGTGAGCGCACCTCCAGGCGCGGGTCGTCCGCACGCACGGTGCCCGCCCCGACGAGGATCGCGTCGACACCCGCGCGCACCTCGTCCACCCGGTCGAGGTCCGCGACCCCGGAGAGGACGAGCCGGTCCGGGCCTGCGTCGTCGATGCAGCCGTCGAGCGAGACGGCGACCGACGCCAGCACGAACGGGCGCACCGGGATCAGTGCCGCCGGCTCCCGGCCCGGTCACCCAGCATGCGCAGGCCGGACAGGAGCCCGCCGAGCAGGTCGGACTCGCGGAACGACGCCACCATGCTCATGACGGCCAGCTTGGCGCTGCGGTCGGGCAGCCGCACGCGGGCCTCGGCGCCGGTGAGCACCTCCACGACGCGCTGCTCGGGGCTGACGGCCACCAGCACCGCCTCCGCGGATCCCTCCAACTGTCCGTGCAGGTCGGCGGCCCGCGCGGTGGCATCCGCGCCGAGGTCGCCCAGGTAGATGCTGAAGCGCAGGCCGGTGTCGCGGCTGGTCAGCGTGAGCGCCTCGTCGAGCCGCGCGAGCTGCACCGGGGTGAACGGCTGCTCGGACTGCGGGATCTCCTCGAACTCCTCGGCCGTCGACACCCGCCCGGACGAGGTGACGACGCTGCCGAGGGGAAGGTCTTCCTGGGAGGGGGCGGCGAGCTCGCCGTGCCCGTGGGTCGAGCTGCTACCAGTTGCCACGGGCTCCCCCTCGTTCGCCTGCCGCGGTGCGGCCGTCCGGCGCGGGGAGGTGCGCCCCCCGCGGGTTGGCCGTCCACCACAGTGGCTGGTGCGGCCACGGTTGGCCGACCCGGTAGCGCGGCTTCCGCGAGTGCGGCGGAACCACCACCAGCAGCGTGATGAGCAGGACCAACGCCGCCGTCGGCACGGCGTACCAGAGGATCGACACCAACACGTCCACGAGGGAGAACCTAGCCGACGCGGCAGCCGGGACGCCGCAGCGGGCGTCTACCGTTGCGTCGCGTGCGCACAGTGGTCACCGGCGGAGCCGGCTTCATCGGATCGAATCTCGTGGACGGCCTCGTCGGGGCGGGTGACGAGGTGTTGGTCCTCGACGACCTGAGCCACGGCAGCGAGGCCAACCTGGCCGGGGCGCTGGAGCGCGGCGCCCGGCTCACCAAGGTCGACGTGCGCGACGCGGCAGGCGTGCACGAGCAGATCACGGGCTTCGCGCCCGAGGTCGTGTTCCACATGGCGGCGCAGATCGACGTGCGCACCTCGATGGTCGAGCCCGCCCGCGACGCCGGCATCAACGTCCTGGGCTCGCTCAACGTGTTCACCGCCGCGCAGGCGGCCGGGGTGCGGCGCGTCGTCAACACCTCCACGGGCGGGGCGATCTACGGCGAGACGTCCACTGTCCCCACCCCGGAGACCGAGCCCGCCCGGCCGCTGTCGGCCTACGGGCTGGGCAAGCGCACCGTCGAGGAGTACGGCGCGTGG
>JAKDLE010000267.1 GCA_030453005.1 Pseudonocardia sp.
GCCGTTGCGGAAAGAGCCAGAGGGAGCCGAGGACCAGCACTGCTGCGACAGCCGCGTTGCCCGGCTTGTGGGAAAGGATCGACACCGTGGAGAACGGGACGGTGGGCGCGGAGCCCGAAGCAGGTACCAGTATCACGGCGATCGGCAGCCACGCGAGGAGCCAGGGGGTCAGCCGATGCAGTCCGGCGAGCAGCGAACCGAGCAGCTCCGGGGACCGTGTCAGCGCGGCGACGGCGAGGAAGGCGAACAGCGCATAGTACCACAGCGCCGAGTCCCGGACAGCGTCGAGCCCGTACTCGTCCAACTCCGGCACCGACCGGGCGGCACCCCACAGCACGAAAGCGCCGAGCAGCGCCAGGATGGGTTCGTCGCGCAGCGGGATCCGCAGGTAACCGGTGGCGGCGAGCAACCCGAGGACACCTGTGCCGAGTACGATCTCGCCGACGTAGACCGGTGTTCCGGGGACGTGGATGTAGGCGAAGGCCTTGTCGAAGAGCAGGTACCCGGCAAGCAGCGGGCCGAGGAGGCGCCCGTAGCGGATGAGCACACGCGCCAACTGATGCGCGGATGCGTCCTCGCAGGCGTGCCATGTGCGGTCGGGCGCTGGCATCATGGGCCTCAGGTGCCTGCCGTCCGCAGAAACGGGGACGGTAGGCGCCGCTTGTCCCTGGTGGCGGGGCGCGTGGACGGGATCAGCCGGGCGGCCGACCCGGTGCTGTTCGGTCCGATGCTGTCCGGGTCGGCGGCGTCCGATCCGATCATCGCCGGTTCGGCGGCGGGAGCAGGGGCGTCCGGATCGGGGTCTCCCGCTGCGAGCGACGGGCTCCGCCCGGCGGGGCCTAGGGCGGGAGCGGGATGCAAGGTCCTCCCTGTGAGGGACGGGACGGCGGCGACCAGGTAGACGTAGCCAAGGACGATCGTGCCGAGCCGGTCGAGCCGCTGAACCGAGGATAGGTGGTCGCGGGCAAGCTGGTCGGGCCCGACCACGAGGAGCGCGGTTCCGCAGCGGTCGACGACCGCCGTCGAGGTGGCGACGCGCAGCAGATCCGGGCAGTCGATCAGTACGACGTCGTATCCGGACTCCGCCTCGATGAGAACCTTGTCTATCGCCCGGCCGTACGCCTCGCCCGCCAACCGCGTCGAGGGCTCCGGTCCGGAGCCGAGGACGTCAAGCCCCTCGCCGCAGGCGCTGGACCGGATGCAGTCGGCCAGGTCGCGCTGCCCGGTCAGCGCCTGCGTCAGGCCGCCGGCGTCCGGAACGGGATCCAGAAGCAGGGCGCTCAGGGTCCCGCCGACCGCGTCGACCGCGAGCACCCGCGAACCACCCTCGGCGAGGGCGAGGGCGAGGTTCGCCACGACGACGCTGCGATCGGACCCCTGCAGTGCCGAGATCACGGCGATTCGCTGGTCACGGGCCGGTGTGGGGTGCCCGTGCTCGACAGCGGCGGCGGCGAACCGGAACGCCTCGGCAGCGGGCGACCGCGGATCGGTCGCCACCGGCAGTAGCCCGGCCACGTCATGGCGCCTGATCGGGAACCGGCTCGCGGCGATGGTCGGGATCTCACCGAGCAGCGGGACCCGGTAGAGCAACGCAGGCTCACCGCTGTGGCCGAAACCGCCCCGGCGCACGGCCCGCAGGTAGGCGAGGAGGGAGCCCAGCAGGACGCCCATAAGCCCGCCGACCGCGGCGCTGTTCCGGACGGTAGCCGTCACCGGCTTCTCGGGTTCGGGTGCCCAGGCGACCACCGGATGGTTGGCGAGGTCGATCTGCTGGTTGACCAGTACCTGCATCCGTTGTTCGAGCAGGACGTCGAGCCGCTGGCCGCCGTTGCGCGCGTCGTCGATGGTGTTTTGGATGGCGGCGATCGTCGCGTCGCCTTCGGACCTGGTCGCGGCGGACCGGGCTTCGTCAAACGCCTGGGCCATCGCGTTGGCGCCCAGCTGGGCGACCTGAGGGTTCGACCACGTGAAGGAGACCCTGATGGTGCCGGTGCCATAGGTGCCCGGCGAGTTCGTCTCCGGCGGAGTGATCGTCAGCGCTGACTCGTCGCCGGAGAAGTCGCGGACGGTGAGGCCCTCGCCCTCCCGTGCGGTGTTGACGATGTCTGCGGCCCGCGCCGCGACGTCCTGGGACTGCAGCAACAGGACTTGGGCGTCGACGTGGTTACTGTCTCGCTGCGCCGACGCGGGAGCCTGCACCGTGATGCTCGTTTCGGCGCGGTAGGCGTCGGGCTGCAGCAGCGCCCAGCCTGCCCCGCAGACAGCGGACGCGATCACGACCGCGAGGACCATGAGGCGGTACCGCCGGACTGCACCGAACACGGTCGGTTCGAACCGGAACTGCTCGGTGTCGCTGACCAGCAACGTGCTCCCCCTCACCTCGACTGCCTGATCACTCGCACGATCCGGATCCGGTGTTACACGGCGGCCGGGACCGCCTGGGCATCGCGACGCGTGGATCCCTCGGAGTAACGAGTCGGGGCCGGTCCGCGAGTCCGACGCAGCCCTGTCGGATACGACCGGCGGTGGGCGTGAGACCCGTGGAGGAGCAATGAGGCCTGCCCAGCCGCGTCCTGGGACCAGGTGCCCACTGCGGGTGCTCGTCGTCCACAATCGGTACCGCTCAGAGACACCCAGCGGCGAGGACCGGGTCGTCGACGACGAGGTCGAGCTGCTCGTGGCCGCAGGTCATGACGTCGAGCTGTTCGAGCGGCGCAGCGATGACATCGCCGGCATGTCGTTGCCGGAACGTGCCATGGTGCCCATGCTCGTACCGTGGAACCCGCGGGCGCGAGCGGAGTTGCGCGCCCGCCTGAGCGACGCGCGCCCGGACGTGGTGCACGTGCACAGCACCTTCCCGTTGCTGTCGCCGTCGGTCGTGGCCGCGTGTACCGACACCGGTGTGCCCGCGGTCGCCACTCTGCACAACTACCAGCAGATTTGCCCGACCGGCACGCTGTACCGCGACGGAGGTACCTGCACCGAGTGCGTCGGCAGGTTCCCGTTCGCGGCAGTTCGGCACGGCTGTTACCGGAACTCGCGGGCGGCCTCGGTCCCGATGGCGGTGAACCTGGCCCTCAACCGGCGCCGCTGGTGGTCGGGTGTGGAGCGCTTCTTCTGCATCTCGGAAGCCCAGCGACGGGTTCTCGTCGGGGCCGGTATGCCGGCGGACAAGCTGGTGGTGAAGCACCACGGCGTGACCGACTCGGCCGACCGCCGATCCGGGCCAGGGGAGTACGTGCTCTTCGTGGGCCGGATCTCGGTCGAGAAGGGTGTGCGGGTTCTGATGCAGGCCTGGGACCGGATCACCGCTCTCGGCGGCATCGGGGTGCCCCTCGTCCTGGCCGGGAGCGGGCCGCTGGACGGCGAGGTGCGTCGCTGGGCGGGCGGGCGCACGGACGTCCGTCACCTGGGCCTGCAGTCCGGCACCGAGTGCCGCAGGCTGGCCGCGCGCTCGACCGCCGTCGTGGTCCCCTCGACCTGGATGGAGGCGTTCGGGCTCGTGGCGGTCGAGGCGATGGCGGCCGGTGTCCCCGTCGTCGCCGCCAGCCACGGAGCGCTGGTCGAGCTGGTCCGCGACGGCGAGACCGGCCTGTTGCACCGGCCGGGTGACGCCGGATCCCTCGCCGAGGCACTGGGTGCCGTTGCCGTCGACCCCGACCGCAACGCCCGTCTCGGCCGCGCGGCCCGGCGACGCTACGAGTCGATGTTCAGCCCCGCAGCGGGCCTGGACGCGCTCCTCGCGGGCTACCGCGGCGTGATCGCCCGGTGAGGCCACGACGGGTGGGAGGTCGACGCGAGGGCGCCGACACCCCTCGTTGCGGACCGGACCGTGCGTCTGACCAGCCACCCCGCGAGGTGGCCGTAGCAGGCGACCTTCTCCCTCCAGCGCAACGGTGCGCTGTGGATCGCGCGGATGTAGCCCCACGGGTACTCCGCGAGCAGCCGGATCACCGGGTGCCGCCATCGGTCGGCCCGGCGCTCGTCGTAGGTCGCGCACCAGCTGCGGATGTCGTGGCGCCCGCGGCTGGACCGGGCCTCGTGCTCCCGCCGGACGTAGAGCCACTCGGGCACCTGCACGAACGCGCCGTGCAGGGCCAGCTCCGCGACGAACGTGCGGTCGGCATTGTAGTAGCTGTCGTAGGGCCGTACCCGGCGCAGGACCTCGGAGCGGATCACCCCGTAGTCGTCGTCGCCGCCGTCGTCCCACAGCAGGCTGCGGAACCGGTCGGCGACCCGCGGAGCGGTGCTGGCCAGCGGATACGCCAGGCGGGTCGTCTCGCCGGTCGTCTCGTCGAGGATCGTGGTGAAGCAGTGGGCGAGTACGGCATCGGGTGTGTCGTCGAGGGCCGCGACACACCGGGCCAGCAATTCGGGATCGTAGACGTCGTCGTCCGCCGCCCACTTGAACAGCTCACCCCGCGCCAGGTCGAACACGGCGTTGTGGTTGCCGGCCAGCCCGATGTTGCGGGCCTGGCGGACGTAGCGGACGCGGCGGTCGCGCGCCGCGGCGGCGCGGCAGATCTCCTCGGTGGCGTCGGTCGAGGCGTTGTCGGAGACGATGAGCTCGAAGTCGCCGAAGCTCTGCCCGAGCAGCCCGCTCAGTGCCTCCGCCAGGTAGCGCTCGCCGTTGTACACGGGCAGGCCGATGCTCAGCCGCGGTGTGCGCAGCGCCGGCCCCTCGTCGGGCGGGGTGCGCTGCGCCGGGACCTCGGAGGTCCACTGCTCGGTCATCGCGGTCCTCCCGGGTGGCCGCCCACCGGTCCGGAGTGCAGGAAGTAGGCGTAGTGCTCGTCCAGCTCGTTGTGGGGACGAGGTGCGCGGCATGCGGACCAAAGGTCGTTGCCAGCGAAGACGCCCGCGGCGCGCCCGTGCGAGTCGGCGCGCCACGGGCCTGCCACGGCCTCCCGCCGGTAGCTGCGGGGCATTGGCGGCGAGCCGCTCCGTCGACTGACCCACCCCGGCCGCAGTGAGTGTCCGCTCGACGACGTCGAGGGCGGCACCGCCCACCGGCGGGCCCGACCGATCACCGTGCCGACCATCTCGTCCTCCTCCTCAGTTCCGTTCACACGGGACGGCCGATCCGCGGTGCCGCTCCCCGAGCAGCTCCTGACAAAGCCCGGAGAGCTGGTGGCGCAGCCTCGCCGCCGCGGCGGCACCCCGGGCCGCCACGACGCGGCCAAGCTGTTCGTGGCGGCCCTCCAGCGCGGCGA
>JAKDLE010000268.1 GCA_030453005.1 Pseudonocardia sp.
CTGGGAAGATCACCTTCGGTCCCGGTGCCCGATGAATTGGCCAGCAGGGTCAGTTCTCGGGGCAAACGACGGGTGGTTACCCGCGTGCTCGTCGTGGCCACGCGCGGGCATTGGTTGTCCAGAGCCGTGCGCTCGCCGAGCACCAGGGCGGCTACCGGGCGCTCTCAGCGGTAGGTCAGAACGGCGGCGGGACAATAGTGATGGACCGGTCGGACTCCGGCTGGTGACGAAGGAGATGACGTGCACTTCGGCCGCTCGTCGTCCCGCTCCGCCGGCTGGCCGACGGTAGCCCGCTCACCCGAGGTCCGCACGGGTGATCCGGGTGCGCGAGACCAGGTAGACGAACGGCCCGTCGTCTTCCCGCGCCCCCTCCATCGCATCCCATTGCCGCACCACGATCTCCAGCTGCCGCCAGGCGCTCAGTGGGGTAGCCCCGGTGATCGCGAACAGCTTCGCGCGGGACACCAGCACGGTGTCGAGTTCCCGTCGGCGCGAGAGGATCTTGTTGTCACGGGTGATGACGGCCAGCCCGGCGACGCTGACGGCCGGGATCCAGTCCACGTCCGGTGCGCTGCGGTCCTGGACGACGCACGGCGGTAGCTGCCACCGGGACTTGTGCCGGGCTCCGTCGTCGCCGGGGAACGTGACGTCGGGCCGGGCTCGGACGAGGATGTGCGCGAGGCCGAGCGTGTCCGCATCGAGGTACCAGCGTGCGGTGCCCAGCGAGCTCATCGGTCGAGTGCGCTCACGCCGCGAGCGGCCGCATCCGGTTCTCGTGGCTGAGGGCCGCAAGGACGTCGGCGAGCGACAGACCGAAGGTCTCCGCGATGTCGCGGGTGTCCTCGCCCACCTCGTACTGTTCCCGGACGATCTCGGTGCGAACCCCGTGCACCGTTGCCGCACCCGAGGCGATCCCCGGGTCGTGCACCACCGGGGATCCGATGCCGTCGGGATGCAGACGCAGGGCCACGTCGTGGTCGGCCCCCCGATCGACGCGCTCCAGCCACGATTCCGTGCGATGGTCGAGTTCCAGCTGCCCGTCGTCGAGCCGGTAGACGATGCGGAGGCGGTCGGTGAGTGCGGCATCGCGCTGCAGCTCCAGCAGGAGCTTCCGGCCGTCGGTGAACGGCTTGAGATGCGCCAACGGGTAGCGCATCCCGAACCGCTCCCGGCAGGTCTGGACGAACTGCCGCAGCTTCTGCAGCGACACCCCCTTGAGGCGGTAGGAGCGCAGGTAGTCGGCCTCGACGAGCTCGCCCCAGGTGATGTCGGCGGTCGGGATCGGTTCGACGCGCAGCACCGGCTCGTAGAGCCGCTCACCGATCCGGTGCCCGTCCAGCCAGTGCCGCAGCGTGGTGACCGGGATGCCCAACTGGCGCGCGGCCTCGGGCACCGCCATCACCGGCACCTCGAGCTGCGTCACCGTCGCGTTCACGGGCTGAGCATCGCACACGATCAAGATGTCGGGGGTCACTCCGCAGCTTTCAGCGCGACACGGTCCAGGAGGAGCCATGAGGATGACCCAGGCTGGCGCAGACCACGCATCACCGTCGAGCGCGTCGCTTCCGGGCGGGCAGCAGAGCCAACCGGTGGAAGTGGCCCGGCGCGCGTGATCGACACGCTTCGCCCGCTCGGCAGGGGGCAGCGCGCCGTGTGGATCGACCTCCCGCTCGAACGCGGCACGCGCTGCGGCAGTCGCGGCAGAGCGGTCGACGGTCCGCGCCCACTTCGTGTGAGTGGCGATCCGAGCCGCGAGGGACCGGTTCACCGCGGGCGTTGAACTCATGTGGCGAGCGTCGGCAGGCGCCGAGGTCGATCGGTGGTCGACGCGGGCGTCACCTCCGCGCACGACGCGACCGCGCGTGACAACGCGGCTGCCGCATGCGACAACGCCCATCACCCTCCTGCGGACCTCGCGCTGCCCGGACAAGGTAGAGCCCCGGCACCCCACCCCTCACTGCGATGGAGCGCGTGTCGGCGGCGCGGGCACCTATGGCAGGCGCGGACGGACACTTCTGCATGCCGGAGGCGCCGGCATCGAAGTCGGTGACGCCGTCGCGCAGCAGGTGCAGACTCCGCCCCAGCCCGCGGCGGCTGCCCGGATGATCGCCGGGTTGCGGCCCGGGCAGGAACCGGGCCTGATCATCGGGCCCTGCGTCCCGACCGGTGCCGGTCGTCGACACCCCGCGGCGCGGCAGCATCCCCGGAACGCCCCCGTTCCACGACCACGCATCAGCCACGGCGGGAAGCATCGCCGCCGCAATATCTCGCTGCCTGGACCCCGGCGAGTTGACTGGGGATGGCGAACTGCACGATGTTCGGCAACGCGTTGACCTGGGCTCACGAGGTTCGGGCCAACCCTCTCACCCCGTCGTGGCGCGGTCCGCCGTTGCCCTGACCAGCAGATTCGGCCGCCCCTCGCACCGGATGCGGGATTCTCGCATCTGAAGCAATGAGAATGGCTCGGCGGCATGAAGCGGACGGCCCGATCGCGGCGGCCGAGCGCGAGCGCAGCCGCGGGAAGCGCCCCGCCCACGAACGACGATCAAGTCTGCGCACCATAGGGCGGAGGCTGGGCTCGACCGGCTGGATGGACACGGCACAGGATCGGTCGATGGGATCGTGGTCGATGCGTTGTCAGTGCACGGTCGCGGGCGTGGTCGATGCGTGGTCAGCTCGACGGGTTCGATTCGCCGGTCGCGTCATCACACCGGTTCCGGCCTCACACCCGCTCGCCCCTGGCCAGCCGGCGGGCCGAGTCCCGGGCGCGTTGCGAGGCGGCCGATGCGCCGTAGCGGCGCACCATGAGCGGGCTCCGCCAGCCGGCGGGCTTCTCGACGTCATCCTCGTTCGCACCGTGGGACAGCAGGTCGTTGGCCCAGGTGTGGCGCAACATGTGCGGGTGCACCGGCGGCAGTCCGACGGCGGCGCATCGCCGGCTCAGCATCTCCGCGATCCCGCCGCCGGAGATGCGCCAGCCACCGCGGTCGCCGGACCGTATCGACAGGAACAGCGCGGGTGATCCAGATGCGGCGTGGCGTTCGTGGATGATCGGCACGACCTTGTCCCTGAGGCAGGGTAGCGCGACGTGTTCGGCCGGGTTGGCGTCGAGCGGGATGTCGGGCTCGCTCCCGAGGTACGCGAGGAACTTCCGGAGCGCGATGAGCCGAACGCGGCGGGTCGCCTCGGAGCGCCCGAGGTCGTCGGCGAGGTGGCGCATCCAGCCGTCGACGTGGCGGCGGCGCAGGTGCTCGACCGCGGTGGCGTCGGGATGTTCCGTCGCCAGCCACGCGCCGAGCTGGGTGATCGCCCGCTGGTAGACCTCCCGCGACGCGTCTGGCACCGTGCCGAGCGTGAGATCCCCATCGGCGGCCGGCCCGTCCAGCCCGTCCGCCGATGGCTTCGTGGGCGGTGAGCGCGGCGCGGGAGCGGACGTCGATGCCGGTCGACCGGCGCGTCTGCCGCTCACCGGCGAACGTACGGTCCCCGGGATCGCCGAGGAGAACTACTGGTTCCGCAGGCACGAGGTGGTCTACTCGGCGCTGGCTCCGCGCTGCGCGGGGGGAGTCGTGCTGGATGCGGGTTGCGGCGAGGGCTACGGCGCCGCCTTGCTCGCCGGGGTCGCCGCCCGCGTGCTGGGGCTGGACTACGACGCCGCCGCCGCCGCGCACGTCGCCCGCCGCTACCCGCGCGTGCAGATGGCCCGCACCAACCTGGTGGCGTTGCCCGTGCGCGACGGCGTCTGCGACGCCGTCGTCTCACTGCAGGTGATCGAGCACCTCTGGGAGCAGGAGCGCTTCCTGCGCGAGTGCAGGCGGGTGCTGCGGCCGGGGGGCGCCCTGCTGCTCTCGACCCCCAACCGCGTCACGTTCTCCCCCGGCCGCGACACCCCGCTCAACCCGTTCCACACCCGTGAGCTCTCCGGGGCCGAGCTGGCCGGGCTGGTGCGCGACGCGGGTTTCACCGACGTCGAGGTGCTCGGGCTCCACCACGGCGCCCGGCTGCGCGAGCTCGACCGCCGCCACGGCGGCTCGATCGTCGACGCGCAGGTCGCGCTCGCACTGGCGGGCGAGCCGTGGCCCGAGGGGCTGCGCCGGGACGTGGAGTCGGTGACCTGCGCCGACTTCGCGCTGCACCCCGACGACGTCGACACCAGCCTCGACCTACTGGTGCTGGCCCACTGACATGGCGGAACCGGTCGGCACCTGCTGCCTCGTGCTGCACAGTCACCTCCCCTGGCTCGCCCCCCACGGCCGGTGGCCGGTGGGCGAGGAGTGGCTCTACCAGGCGTGGGCGCACTCCTACCTCCCGGTGCTCGACGTCGTGTCGCGGCTGGCGGCCGACGGCAGGCGCGACCTGCTCACCCTCGGGATCACCCCGGTGCTGGCCGCGGGGCTCGACGACCCGTACTGCCTGCGCGGCATGCACGAGTGGCTCGGGGGTTGGCTGCTGCGGGCGCACGAGGTGGCGCCGCGGCTGCCCGAGCTCGGCGCGCGCGAGCACCGGGCCGCCTCCGCGGCGCTGGAGTCGTTCGAGTCGCGCTGGCGCCACGGTGCGTCGCCGCTGCTGCGCGGGCTGTCCGACGGCGGGGCGTGCGAGCTGCTCGGGGGGCCCGCGACCCACGCGTTCGCTCCTCTGCTGGACCCGCGGATCCGCGCCTTCGCCCTGGACACGGGCCTCACGGACGCCACGATCCGGCTCGGCGCCGCACCCGCGGGGATCTGGGCGCCCGAATGCGGCTACGCGCCGGGGATGGAGCACGGGTACGCCGCGGCGGGGGTGTCGCGGTTCCTCGTCGACGGCCCGGCGGTACACGGCGACACCGGGTTCGCCCGCCCGGTCGGCGACTCGGGCGTGCTGGCCTTCGCGCGCGACCTCGACGTCACCTACCGGGTCTGGTCCCCGCGCGCCGGCTACCCGGGCGGACGCGACTACCGCGACTTCCACACCTTCGACCACCCCTCGGGGCTCAAGCCCGCGCGCGTCACCGGCCGCTCGGTCGCACCGCAGGACAAGCGCCCCTACGACCCGACGCGCGCGGCGGCCGCCGTCGAGCGCGACGCCGCCGACTTCGTCGCGGTCGTCCGCGAACGGCTGACCGCGCTGCGGACGCGGCACGGCCGACCGGCGCTCACCGTCGCCGCGTTCGACACCGAGCTGTTCGGGCACTGGTGGCACGAGGGCCCGGCGTGGCTGGAGGCGGTGCTCCGTG
>JAKDLE010000269.1 GCA_030453005.1 Pseudonocardia sp.
ACAGCTGCGAGTCGTCGGGAGCAGGCCGGTACTCGGGCCACTCGTCCCAGCCGGGGGTGGTCTCCGCAAGCGACTCGTCGACCATTGTCCCGTCGACCATCCTATCGAACATGCGTTCGACTATACGCGACTTCGTGCGGCTGGTCCAGGGGCTGGGGTGATCGCGGCGTCGGGACGGGCGTGGTTGCCACCGCTGGTGACCCGGTCGGGCGGTGAGGGTCAGGTGGCCATCTGGGCGCGGACTTGGGGAGAGGGTTTCCCTTGCCGCCTCGGCCCGCTCGAACAGTGAGTCCGCCCGACTGGTCATGCGCTGGTACAGCTCCTGCCGGAACCAGGCGAGATCACCCCGCTGGGTCGGGATGTCGCTTCGGGGGCGCCATGTCCCGCCGACAGACCGACGAACAGCGATCGTCCTCCGCCACGCACGGCGAGGTTGAACAGCAAGCTGAGCCCGGACCCGACGGGAGACGCTGGATTCGTGCGGGCATCGGAGTCAGCGGACCATGCGGAAGAACGTGCGCAGCTCGTCGACGAAGACCTCCGGCTGTTCGAGCGAGGCGAAGTGGCCGCCGGTGTCGGGTTGGGACCAGTGGCGCACGTCGGTGTAGCGGCGCTCGACCCACGACCGCGGCAGCCGCCACAGCTCGTGCGGGAACAGCGTGATGCCGGTGGGCACCTCGACCGGGTCCATCCGGCGGCGCTGGAAGCTCTCCCAGTACAGCCGCGCCGACGACGCCCCAGCGCCGGGCAGCCAGTAGAGCATCACGTTGTCGAGGAGGCGGTCGCGGGAGATGACGTTCTCCGGGTGCCCGGCGCAGTCGGTCCAGTCCCAGAACTTCTCGACGATCCAGGTGCACTGGGCGGCCGGGGAGTCGAGCAGGCCGTAGCCGATCGTCTGCGGGCGGGTGGACTGCTCGGCGAAGTAGCCGGTGCCGCGGGCCTGGAACAGCCTGCGGTCGGCGAGCGCGTCCTCCTCGGCCTTCGTCAGCGGCGCGACCTCCCCGTCGGCCGGTCGCTGCGCCAGGGGCATCGTGACGTGGATGCCCGCGACGCATCCCGGCATCCCGGTGCCCAGCGCCGAGGTGATCATCGAGCCCCAGTCGCCGCCCTGGGCGCCGTAGCGGTCGTAGCCGAGGCGGTCCATCAGCTGGGCCCAGGCGGTGGCGATGCGTTCGACGCCCCAGCCCGACGTCGACGGCTTCGCGCTGAAACCGAACCCGGGCAGCGACGGCACCACGACGTGGAACGCGTCGCGCGGGTCGGGCGGGTTCGTCAGCGCGTCGATCACGCCGAGGAGCTCGACCACCGACCCCGGCCAGCCGTGGGTCAGGATCAGCGGCATCGCGTACGGGTGCGGGGACCGGGCGTGGATGAAGTGGATCTCGCAGGAGTCGTCGCCGCCCCCGTCGAGCCCGGTGCGGAACTGCGGCAGCGCGTTGAGCTCGGCCTCGCAGCGGCGCCAGTCGTAGCGCGCGGCCCAGTGCTCGCACAGCTCGCGGGCGTAGTCCAGCGGCACACCCTGCGTCCACCCGTCCACCGTGGACGGCTCGGGCCAGCGGGTGCGTGCCAGCCGCTCGCGCAGGTCGTCTAGGTCGGACTCGGGGACGTCGATGCGGAACTCGCGCACGAGGGGGTGTCTCCTGGATCTAGTCGAGCGAGCGGTGGTCAGGTGCTCGGGTGCAGCGCTTCGGGTCATGTGATGGGAGCTGCCGATCCCGGGGTTGGATCGGCGGCGACGACAGCCGCGAGGTGCCCGCCTGGGCGCCGCGCAGCCGACTGGAGATCCAGGAGACACCCCCCCTACAGCTGCACCCCGCGGGTGAGCGCGCCGTCGACGACGAGGTTGGTGCCCGTGATGAACGACGCCCGCGGGCTGGCCAGCATCGTCACCGCGTAGGCGATCTCCGCGGGCAGCGCCATCCGGCCGGTGGGGTTGAGGCCCATCGCGGTGGCGAACAGCTCCGGGTTGCCGCCCTCGATGCCCTCCCACACCCCGCCGGGGAAGTAGGTGTTGCCCGGGGACACGCAGTTGGCGCGCACGCCCGCGGCGGCGTGCTCGAACGCGATGCCCGCGATGTAGTGCACGACCGCCGCCTTCATGGTGCCGTAGGCGTCCTTGGCGAAGTCGATCTCACGACCGGACACCGAGGAGATCGCCACGATCGACCCTCCGGACGTCGTCAGGTGCGGCAGCGCCGCCTCACACAGGCGCACGGTGTGCATGAGGTCGACCTCGAAGGAGGCCTTCCAGTTGTCCTCCCCCGGGCCGATGGCCAGAGCGCTGACGTTGGCGACGACGACGTCGACGCCTCCGAACCGCTCCGCCGACGTGGCGACCCAGGCGGCCAACGCGTCACCGTCGGCGACGTCGAGGGCGGTGCCCGTGGCCCCGAGCTCGTCCTCGGCCTTCTCCACCTCCAACGCGGTGCGCGCACAGAACGCGACGCGTGCGCCCTCGGCCAGCAGGACCTCCACGACGGCGCGTCCGATGCCCTTGGTGCCGCCGGTGACGAGCGCGACCTTGCCGGTGAGCTGGAGGTCCATCTAGAGCAGTCCTTTCGCTAGGGAGCGCAGGTGGCGGTGCATGCCGCCGTGGGCGTCGGCGGCGGGAAGGTGCCGCTTCTCGACCTTCGTCAGCGCGCTGTAGTTGGTGTCGCAGACGTTGGCGAGTGGGGAGAGCGCGATCTGGGTGAGCAGTTGGTAGGCGTCGAGCGGGTCGATCCCGTACAGTTCGCCCAGCCAGATGATCATGCCGTGCTGGCTGGCGCGCCAGGCGTCTTCCAACGGGCGGGCCGAGCCGACCACGGCGTAGTGGTCGTCGTGCTCCAGGCGGGGCCACGCGGGCGCCCCGCCCTTGATCAGCTCCACGATGAGCGTGACGTCCATGGCGCCCTCGACGGCTGTGCCGCAGCTCTCGCCCTCGCCCTGGCGGTAGTGCCCGTCGCCGACGGAGAACAGGGCGCCCTCCACGTTGACGCCGAGGAAGCAGGTGGTGCCCGGCTTCATCTCCGGGGTGTCCATGTTGCCGCCGAAGGTGTCGGGCACGAGGCTCGACCGCACCTCGCGCCCCGGCGGCGCCACGCCCACCGTCCCCAGCATCGGTTCCAGCGGCAGGTCGAGGCGCAGGTCCGCGGCGTCGTGGCGCCCGAACTCCACGTGCAGGGTGCCCGCGGCGCGGTCGAGCTGGTAGATCCAGGTGTGCTCGGGCAGCGGCTCGTGCAGCAGGTACGGGTGGGTGAGCGCGCCGAAGAACGGGATGGTGCTCGACGCCGCCCAGTCGCGGGCCGGGGTGAGGTCGACGATGTGGATCGCGAGAGTGTCGCCCGGCTCCGCGCCCTCCACGAAGAACGGCCCGGTCTGCGGGTTCACCTGCGTCATGTCGAGCACCCGGCTGGGCAGGTCGGTGGTGCGCTGCAGGCGCCCGGAGAACGCGTCCTCCGTCCACAGCTTCAGCGCGGTGCCCGGGCGGATGCGGTGGGTGGGGGCCACGCCTCCGAACGTCCACGCGTACTGCTCGGGAGTGGGCCGGAACTCGACGACGTCCATCGGCGGGATCGTTGCGCCATCACCTACCGCCGCGCAAGGGGTGGATGTGATCTCGTCGCAGCGCGTGGTGCGGAGGCCGCGCGTCGTGCGCGGGTCACGCGCGTAGCGGCACGTTCTCGCCGGTCACCTCGTGCAGGTCGGTGCGGAACGGCATCGCCGACTCGCGCAGTCCCCACCCGCGCGGGGCGAGCGCCCCGACCCTCCAGAGCCGCAACCCGATCCGGTAGCGCCCGCGTCGAGCGCGAGGCGCCGGCTGCGGAAGAATCCCCCGCATGAGGACGCAGGTGGGAATCGTGGGCGCGGGCCCGGCGGGGCTGCTCCTGTCACACCTGCTGGCGCGCCAGGGCATCGAGTCGGTGGTGCTGGAGTCGCGCAGCCGCGAGTACGTCGAGCAGCGGGTCCGGGCGGGCGTGCTGGAGCACCCCACCGTCGAGCTGCTGCGCGAGGTCGGGCTGGGCGAGCGGCTCGACGCCCGCGGCCTGCCGCACGAGGGCATCTCCCTGCGCTTCGACGGCGGGGACCACCGCATCGACTTCACCGACCTCGTCGGACGCGGCATCGTCGTCTACGGCCAGCAGGAGGTCGTCAAGGACCTCATCGCGGCCCGCCTGGCCGACGGAGGCGAGATCCGCTTCGAGGTCTCGAACGTGCGGATCGACGGCGTCACCGAGGACCCGTTGATCCACTTCGACGACGGCTCGCCCCAGGAGATGCACTGCGACGTCATCGCGGGCTGCGACGGCTTCCACGGCGTCAGCCGCGCCGTCGTGCCGCACACGGTGTTCGACCGGCTCTACCCCTTCGCCTGGCTCGGCATCCTCGCGCAGGCGGCGCCGACGCACCACGAGCTCGTCTACGCGGGCCACGCCCGCGGCTTCGCGCTCTACTCGATGCGCAGCCCCGAGGTGACGCGGCTGTACCTGCAGGTGCCGCCGGACACCGACGCGGACACCTGGTCGGAGCGGCGAATCTGGGACGAGCTCGGGGTGCGCCTGGCCGCGGACGGCTTCACCCTCAACGAGGGGCCGCTGATCGAGAAGGGGGTCACGGGTATGCGCAGCTTCGTGGCCGAGCCGATGCGGCACGGGCGGCTGTTCCTCGCGGGCGACGCCGCGCACATCGTGCCGCCCACCGGGGCGAAGGGCATGAACCTCGCCGTCGCCGACGTCCGCGTGCTCGCCGAGGCGCTCACCGGCCTGTTGCGCCACGGCGACGAGACCGGCGTCGACGCCTACTCGCAGACCTGCCTGCGCCGCGTCTGGCGGGCCGAGCACTTCTCCTGGTGGATGACCTCGATGCTGCACATGGGTGAGGACGACGACCCGTTCACCCGCCGCCTGCAGCTCTCGCAGCTGCGCCAGACCGTGTCCTCCCGCGCGGCCGCCACCACCCTCGCCGAGAACTACGTCGGCCTGCCCCACGGGAGCATCTGATGACCTACCGCCCCGCCGCCGGGGGCACCCACCCGCCGCTGCTGTCGCCGGACTACCGCAGCACCGCGCTCCGCGCTCCGTCGCACGCGCCGGTGGTGCTGCCCCAGCGCCTCACCGAGCTCACCGGGCCCGCGCTCACCGGCCCCGCCGGCCCGTCCGACCACGACCTCACCACCCAGCACGCCGGCGAGCCGATCGGGCAGCGGATCATCGTGTTCG
>JAKDLE010000270.1 GCA_030453005.1 Pseudonocardia sp.
CCGCCCGGCCGCTGTCGGCCTACGGGCTGGGCAAGCGCACCACCGAGGAGTACGGAGCGTGGTTCCGCCAGGCCCACGGCCTCGACGTGGTGACCCTGCGCTACGGCAACGTCTACGGCCCCCGTCAGGACCCGAAGGGGGACGCGGGCGTCATCGCCATCTTCTGCGACCGGGTGCTCACCGGTACCGCGCCCACCGTGTTCGGGGACGGCCGCCAGACCCGCGACTACGTGTTCGTCGGCGACATCGTGGCGGCTAACCTGGCGGCCGCCCGCGCGGGCGGGCTGCCGCACGCGGTCTACAACGTGGGCACCGGCACCGAGGTCGACGTCCTGGAGCTCATCGACGCGGTGGCCCGGGCCGCCGGGGTGCCTGCGGGGTCGTTCGTCCCCGAGCACCGGCCGCAGCGGGCGGGCGAGGTCCTGCGCAGCTGCCTGGACGTCGCCCGGGCCCGGGCCGAGCTCGGCGTGGGCGAGCCCACCGCACTGACCGACGGGCTGCGGGCCACGTTGGACTGGGTGCGCACCCTCTCATGATCGGCGGAACCGGGACATAACCGCCACCGGTGGCGCGTATGTCCCGATCGCGGCGATCACCGTCGCTCAGTGCGCCGAGGTGAGCTCAGTGCGCCGAGGTGAGCTGCCCGGCCAGCCGCTCGTGGCGGACGCGGCCGGTGGTGTTCATCCCGGTGATCGCAGGGGGCAGCGGTGGTCATCGGCACCTTCGGGGAGCGGGCCGGTGTGACGCTCGGGTCACCGATCCTGCGTGCCCTGCCGGACCTCGCTGCGCAGCCGGGCCACGAACTCCTCCACCTCGCCGACCTGGGCCCGCAGCTTGTCCAGCCGCCGCTCCGCGCGATCGACGAACGAGGCGAGCTGCGCGGCATAGTGGGCGCGCTCCGCCCCCGCCGCGCTGCTGCGGGGCCAGACCAGTGCCTGCACCCGGTCGGACTCGTCCGGGGTGCTCTCGGCCAGCAGCTCACGGATGCGCATCAGCTCCCGCATCTCCTCGAGGGTGAGGTCGAGGGGCTTCATGAACCGGAGCAGGCGCAGCCGGGCGACGTCGTCCTCGCTGTAGAGACGGAACCCGCCCGCACTGCGCGCCGTCGGCGTGACCAGCCCCATCTCCTCCCAGTGGCGGATGGTGCGGATCGACAGCCCGATGCGCCGCGCGACCTCCCCGATCTGGACCGTTGGGGCCGGGCGCGAGGAGTCGTGGGGCGCGTCGGCAGCCGCGGTGTCACGTGCAGGCATCTGAGCATCATGCCGCACCACGGGTCCTGAAGGTCGTCACGGGGGTTGGTCGCCGACGATCGGGTAGGTCGACGCCCGAGCCGGGGCAGTCGCCACCGGCACTCCCACGTCACGTCACAGCGCGTCGCGTTCCGACGCGATCCGGTCGAGGACCGCGAGCTCGTACGGGGTCGTGACGTGCAGGTTGGCGAACTCGCCCGGAACCGTCTCCACGCGGTGGCCGCGCTCGACGAGCAGGCCGGAGTCCTCGACCGGGCGAGGGTGGTCGGCGTGCACCGCGCGGAGCACCGACACGCGGTAGGCCTGCGGGGTCTGGGTGATCACGAGGTCGTCCTTGGGCAGCGTCTGCACCACCCGACCGTCGCGGACCCGCTGCACGACGTCGTGGATCGGGACCACCGGCACCGCACCGTCGGCGCCCGCCCGCACACAGCCGATCACCGATCGGAACAGGGCGAGCGGCGCCAGCGGGTGCGCCGGGTCGGCGACCACGGCGATCGCCGCGTCCGCGGGCAGCGCCGCGAGACCGGCCCGCAGCGACTCCGCACGGTGGTCACCGCCCGCGACGACGACGTCCACCGGTGGACCGTCCCATTCGTGGCCCGGCGGGAGCACCAGCACCACGCCGTCGCACGCCGTCCGGGCCGTGCCCACCGTGCGGTCGACCATCCGCTCGCCGCCGAGCCGCTCGAACTGCTTGCTCCGCGGGCCGAACCGCCGGGCGCCGCCGGCAGCCAGGACGATGGCCCACACCGCGCCACCCTCGACTACCACATCCGACACGGGCCCGCCTCTCGATCGGGGATGGAAACGCCGATCATGCCTGCTCCCGGGACGGGCGCGGGGCGAACGTAGAGTCGGCCGTCGACGCCCCACGACCGAGTAAGGACACGTCACCTCAGATGCAGATCACGCCCACTTCCCTCGCCGGGGCCGCCCTGGTCGACCTCAAGCGGCTGGAGGACGAGCGCGGGTTCTTCGCGCGGTCATTCTGTCGACAGGAGTTCGCCGACGCGGGCCTCGACCCACTGGTCGAGCAGTCGAACGTGTCGTTCAACCACCGCTCCGGCACGCTGCGCGGCTTCCACTACCAGATCGCGCCGAACCAGGAGGCCAAGCTCGTCCGCTGCCTGCGCGGCTCCATCTACGACGTCATCGTCGACCTGCGGCCCGACTCCCCCACGTACCTGCAGCACTTCGGTGCCGAGCTCAACGACGACAACCGCACGGCCCTCTACGTGCCGCGCGACTTCGCGCACGCCTATCTGACGCTCACCGACGGCGCGGAGGTGCTCTACAACGTGAGCACCAGCTACGCCCCCGGTTTCGAGCGCGGCCTGCGCTGGGACGATCCGCAGCTGGGCGTCGACTGGCCCACCGCGGTGACGACGATCTCGGAGAAGGACGCGGCGTGGCCGCTGCTCTCCGAGGTGGAGGTGTCCGCTCGATGATCATCGTGGACACCGCATTGGCGCGCCGCGAGGCCGAGGGCCGCCCCATCCGCGTCGGCATGGTGGGCGCCGGGTTCATGGGCCGCGGCCTCGCCAACCAGATCGTCAACTCGGTACCGGGCATGCTCCTGGTCGCGATCGCCAACCGTACGATCGCCACCGCCGAGCGGGCCTACGTCGAGGCGGGCCTCGAGCCGGTCCGGGTGGACGGCACCTCCGAGCTGGACGCGGCGATCGCCGCGGGCAGGCCCGCCGTCCTCGACGACGCGTTCGCCCTCATCGCGAGCGAGCAGATCGACTGCATCGTCGACGTCACCGGCGCGGTGGAGTTCGGCGCCCGGGTCACGGTCGCGGCGATCGACCGGGCGTTGCCCGTCGTCACGATGAACGCCGAGCTGGACGGCACGGTCGGACCCCTGCTCGCGCACCGGGCACGGGCCGCGGGCGTCGTGCTGACCGGGGTGGACGGGGACCAGCCCGGCGTCCAGGGCAACCTGCTGCGCTTCGTGCAGGGCATCGGCGTCACCCCACTCGTCTCCGGCAACATCAAGGGGCTGCAGGACGAGTACCGCAACCCCACCACGCAGAAGGGCTTCGCGGAGCGCTGGGGCCAGGACCCGTACATGGTCACCAGCTTCGCGGACGGCACGAAGGTCTCCTTCGAGGAGGCCATCGTCGCCAACGCCTTCAATTTCACCGTGCCCAAGCGGGGCATGAACGGGTGGGACCACGCGGGCCACGTCGATGAGCTCACCGAGCGCTATGACGTCGACGAGCTGCGCGAGCTCGGCGGCATCGTCGACTACGTCGTCGGCTCGCAGCCCGGTCCCGGCATCTACGTGCTGGGTACCCACGACGACCCGAAGCAGCGCCACTACCTGGAGCTCTACAAGCTCGGCAAGGGGCCGCTGTACAGCTTCTACACGCCGTATCACCTGTGCCACTTCGAGGTGCCCACCACGATCGCCCGTGCGGTCGACTTCGCCGACGCGGCGCTCACCCCGCCCGGCGGCCCGCGCGTCGACGTCCTTGCGACCGCGAAGCACGACCTGAGGGCCGGGCAGACCGTCGACGGGCTGGGGGGCTACGACACCTACGGCCTGGCCGAGTCGACGCCGGTCGCGCGGGCCGAGAACCTGCTGCCGATGGGCGTCGCGGAGGGCTGCGTCCTCACCCGGGACGTCGCGAAGGACGCCGTGCTCACCTACGCGGACGTGACCCTGCCGCAGGGCCGTCTCATCGACCAGCTGCGGGAGGAGCAGGACAAGCTGTACGCGTGACTCGGACGGCATCCGGGACAACACGCCGGTCGTGAGGGAGCGCCTGCCCAAGGGCCTGGTCGACATCGGCGGCCGCCCAGGCATGTGGCGCAGATGAAACCCGGTTGCCACTGCGCGTACCGAGGCGCCGGCACCCGGGCGAGACCGGCACCGAGTCGTGACTTACCGTGATTGAAATCGGGAAATATCTCTCACCGTAGTCACAACTGCCTCACTGACACCATCAGGTGTCACCAGTATGAAGGAGATTGCTAGGGGTAGGACAGCGCTCAGCGCACAGTCGGAGCGTCTCAACCCCTCTCCGAGTGGCAGGTAGAGCATGTCCCGAAATCGTTCGGCCCGACGCGCGCTGGGCGTGGCAGCCGTGTCATTCACATTGACGCTCGTGGCCACCAGCCTCGCTGCCGCGGCACCGGGGGAAGGCGCTGCACCCCGACTCGACGCTAGGGCTCAGGCAGCCACGCTGCCCGACGCCGTCGAACGGGACGGTGTCATGTCCACCGAGGAGCCCGAGCCGGCGGGCCGCGAGCCCGTGAGCCGTCCCGTGCCGGTGACGCCGAAGACGCCTGAGTCCGTCAAGTCTCTCGGCTCGAACGGTCCGGACGAATCGGAGCCGGGGCACGCCCCCGAGGAGATCGAACAGCCTGCGGACGACGAGACGCCCGCGATCACCGTGGAGGGCGACCGGATCCTGCGCGACGGGCAACCCTGGTGGTTCCTCGGCTACAACTCCTTCGTCTGGTCCGGCGACTGCGGCAACGACGACGAGAAGATGACCGCCGAGGACGTCGACACCTGGTTCGAAGGCATGCGCCACGACGGCCACGGCGCCGTCCGCCTGTTCTTCTACGACGGCTGGAACATCGACCGCCTCGACGCCGCGGTCGAGTCCGCCAAGAAGCACAACATCTACCTGACGATCACCCTCGACGACGCCATCGGCGGCTGCGGCGAGAACGACAAGGACGCCGCCTGGTTCGCCGACCAGTCCGAACGCGACACCTTCGCCGACCACATGACCATGCTCCTCGAGCGCTACCGGGGCGAAACCGCGTTCGCCTGGTTCGAGTACTTCAACGAACCCAGCTACGAAGACGGCGCACTGCGCGAGTTCTACGACGAGATGGGCGCACTCGCCGACACCGTCGACCCCGACCGCCTCTTCTCCTCCGGCACCGTCGCCCCCTACTGGCTCGACGGCGAGGACAACTTCC
>JAKDLE010000271.1 GCA_030453005.1 Pseudonocardia sp.
GGTCGCCACCACCGCGCACGTCGACCTCGCCGATCCGGTCGACCGCCACCTCCTCGACACCCAACGTCCGCAGCGCCGCCGCCACCACGACGGGGACCGGCCGCAGGCAACCGTCGAGCACCTTGACGGCGAGCGCCCGGCCGTCCGGCAGCGCCGCGGCGTACACCCCCTCCGCGCCGTCCTTGCCGACGAGGCCGGGGACCGCGGCCATCAGCACACTGGCCGTGCGCCCGGGCCCGGCCACCCACTCCGGGTGCGCCGCCATCGCCGCCGCCACGCGCTGCTCGGGTGAACCGGGCTCCGCCGCGGCGAGCCGGGCGAACGCACGCGCGAGCCCCCGCAGCGTGCAGGAGAACAGCGGTGCACCGCAGCCGTCGACGGTGACGTGGGCCGGGTCGCCGTCGCCGGTCAGGTCCGCGACGGTGGCACGGACGCCCTGTTGGAGCGGGTGCGCGAGGTCGAGGTAGCCGTCGACCTCCCAGTCCGCGGCGACGCAGGTGGCGATCATGGCGGCGTGCTGGCCCGAGCAGTTCTGGGCGAGCGACGAGGGCCGGTGGCCCTCGGCCCGCCATGTTGCCCCGACATCCTCGCCGAGCGGGATCGCCGGGGTGTTGGCCAGGTCGTCCTCGCCGCGTCCGACGGCGGCGAGGATGCGGCGCACGCCGTCGAGGTGCCGCGGCTCGCCCGAGTGGCTGCCGCAGGCCAGTGCGAGCAGCTCACCGTCGAGGTCGAGCCCGGCGCGGAGCATCGCCACCGCCTGCAGCGGCTTGAGTGACGAGCGGGCGAGGAACACGACGTCGGGGTCGCCGCGGCGGTGCACGACCGCGCCGTCGGCGTCGAGCACCACGAGATGTCCGAGGTGCACCGACTCCACCAGGTCGCCGCGCACCACATGAGCCAGGGCCTGTGCCCGATCGTCGATCACGGGCCGCGACGCTACGGGGCGGACCCCGACACCTCATCTCGGGACGAGTTCTCCGATACGGCCACGGGGACCGAGGCGCCTCCGTACCGTCCGCAGACATGGACGGACGACAGTGGCTGGACTCCTACCAGCAGGAACTGCAGGACATTCGGGGCCGCGCACTCCGCGCCCAGGCCGAGCTCGCCGGCGTGGAGGCCACGACGTCGAGCGCCGACGGATCGGTGACGGTCACCGTCGCCCCCGGCGGCGCGCTCCGCCGGGTGGTGTTCTCCGAGCAGAGTCAGGCCCTCTCCCGCACCCGGCTCGCGGCCCTCGTGGTGGAGGCCGTGGCCCGCGCCCACGCCGACGCGGCCGCCCGCGCCACCGCCGCGCTCGCCCCCCTGATCGGCGAGCGCAGCGAGGCCATGCGGACACTCCGCGCACACCTGCCGGTGACGCCGTGAACGGCTTCCGGTTCCGGGGCCTGGATCCCCACATCCGGGACGTCGACGACCAGGTCATCGCCCCGATGCGTCGGGTCGCGGCGGCGGGCACGCCGCTGGACCACCTCGCCTACGGGCTCGTCGGGCAGGCCTTCGCCGTCACGGTCACGGTGGCGGCCGACGGTGCGTCGCGGGCGGTGCGCGGGCTGTGCGACGAGGCGGTCGACGTCCGCGCGAGCCTCGTCGCCGCGCAGGAGACCTACCGTCGGGCCGAGCGCGACAACGCCGCCCTGATCGCCGGGACACCCCTCACCGGGACACCGCTCACCGGGACACCGCTCACCGGGACATCGCGATGACCGCGCCCTCCCCGTCCACCGACTCGCTGGTCGCCGAGCCGAACGGCGACGTCCGCGCTCTGGAAGGCGCGGGTGCCGCGTCCAGCTGGGACGACCTGAACAGCGCGTGGGCCTCCCCCCACCCCGACATGCTGCAGATCGCCTTCGCCACGGCGGGAGCGGGCCTCGACTCGCTCGATGCGGTGATGGATCCCGTCGGCGCGCTCGGCACCGCCGGGATCGGCTGGTTGATCGAGCACGTGGCGTTCCTGCGGGAGCCCCTCGACGCCCTCGCGGGCGATCCCGCCCAGATCACCGCGCAGGCGCAGACCTGGCACAACGTCGCGACCGAGCTCGCGGCCGTCGCCGGGCGCTACCGCGGCGCGGCCGCCTCGGCGGCCGCCGACTGGGAGGGGGCGGGCAGCGACGCCTACACCGCCGCGGTCGCCGACTACACCGCGCGGCTGGACGACGCCGCCGGAAGGGCCGAGCGTCTGTCGTCGGTGATCCTGCTGAGCGGGGCGGGCGTCGGCACGGTCCGGTCGCTGATCCGGGACTGGATCGCCGACCTGGTCTGGGAGTTCGTGTGCGCGGTCGTCGTGCTGGGCCTCGCGGCGTTCGTGACGTTCGGCGGGTCGCTCGCGGCGGGCACCGTCGGGATGATCGTGCGCGCGATCGACCTGGCGAACGACATCGCGCGACGCATCTCCGAGCTGCTGGACACGCTGTCGGACGCCGGGCAGACCGTCAAGCAGCTGGTCGACGCCATGCGCGACACGGTGGCGCAGGCGCGCGCCGCGGCACCAGGGCTGCGGGCGTCGGCGCAGGACCTGCGGGCGGCCGCCGAGAGCGTCCGCGCCGACAAGATCATCGAGACCGGCAAGCAGATCACCGGCGCCGGGCAGAGCAGGCTCGGCTGGGACGACCCACCCGGCGCACCCGCGGGCTGAGGTCCGGTCAGCGGTCCGCCGCCAGCAGCGGGACGTCGTAGTTCCGGATCAGCCGGTCCGAGGTGACGAGCGTCAGGCCCTCGGCGCGGGCCTGCGCGATCAGCATGCGGTCGAACGGGTCGCGGTGGTGCAGCGGGAGCCGCCCCGCGGCGAGCCCGTGGCGCACAGTCAGCGGAAGCTCAGTGAATCCGTTAGTCGACAGCTGGGCCACCAGGTCCTCAGGTGCCGCCAGCTTCCCGGTCCCCTGCTTGATCGAGATCTCGACGGCACTGACAGCCGACACCGACACTTCGGACGCGGGGCTGGCGATCTCGGCCCGGGCGATCGGACCGAGAAACGGAAGCTCGAACAGCCACCACAGCAGGGCCTGGGTGTCGAGCAGCAGGCGCATCAGCGGCCTTCCTCCGACCGAGGCTCATCCTCCTCCGGCGGGAAGATCGGGTTGTTCTCGATCTCGTCGAGCCACTCCTCGTACCAGGGGCCGCTCTTGAAGTCGTCGGCGATCCAGCCCTTCCCCTTCCAGGCCCCCGGCACCCGCGGCGCGCGCTCGCGCTGGGTGGGCACGAGCCGGGCGACCGGGCGGCCGTTGCGGGCGATCACGATCTCCTCGCCCGCCTCGACCCGCTCCAGCAGCTTGGACAGATGGGTCTTCGCCTCGTAGACGTTCACCTGCTCGGTCATCCTGCTAGCGTATCTGGTCAGATCTGGTCAGGTCCCGGAATTCGAAGGTCCGCACCGAAGGGCAGGATGGCGGTCATGGCACAGGTGACGGCGACGGCCGAACGCATGATCGATGCTCCCCCGGCGCAGGTGGCGGCGGCGCTCGCGGACTACGAGACGACGCGTCCGCGCATCCTCACCGAGCACTTCTCCGACTACCGGGTCGAGTCCGGCGGACCCGGCGCGGGCAGCCGGGTGCACTGGAAGCTCGCCGCGACGAAGAAGCGGGTCCGCGACCAGCTCGTCGAGGTCGCGACACCCGCCGAGGGCACCGTTGTGGAGCGCGACGTCAACTCCAGCATGGTCACGACCTGGACGGTCACCCCCGCGGGCGCAGGCAGCACCGTGCACGTGACGTCGACGTGGAACGGGGCGAGCGGGATCGGCGGCTTCTTCGAGCGCACGTTCGCGCCGAAGGGTCTGCGTCGCATCTACGACGGTGTGCTCGCCAACCTCGACGGCGCCGTGCGCTGATCGCCGCTGGGTCTGGCGCGGACGGCGCAGGCCCGCGAGCATGAGGGTCGGCCGGGCGCCCGCCTCGGTGAGAGGAGCCACCCATCAGCTCGGGAGTAGAGGGCGGCGGGATCGTGGCCGTCGCGGGTGAGGCGCTCGTCGACCTCGTGCCTGCCCCCGTAGGCGGCTATCTCGAGATCGCGCCCGGCGGCAGCCCGGCCAACGTGGCCGTGGGACTCGCGCGGCTCGGCGTCGCGACCCGGCTGCTCGCCCGGATCTCCGACGACCCCCTCGGCCGCCGCGTCCGCACCCACCTGGAGCACAACGGTGTCGAGCTCGACCACGCGGTCACCGCGGCTGAGCAGACGTCGATGGCCCTCGTCACCGTCGCGCTGGACGGCGTGCCCAGCTACGACTTCCGGGTGGCGGGCACGGCCGACTGGCAGTGGAGCGCCGCCGAGCTGCGCGGCGCGCTGGACGACGGGCCCGTGGGGCCGGTGGTGGCACTGCACTCGGGCTCGCTCGCGCTGACTACGCCCCCCGGCGCCGCCGAGCTGCGGGCGTTGATGACACGCGCGGCGGCCACCGCCACGGTCAGCTACGACCCCAACTGCCGCCCGCTGCTGATGGGTCGGCCCGCCGACGTGCTCGCCGGAGTGCACGAGCTGCTCGCGGTGGCCGACGTGGTCAAGGTCAGCGCCGAGGACCTCGCGTGGCTCTGCCCCGACGCCGGGGTCGACGCCGTACTGGAGGACTGGCTCGACCGCGGTCCGGCCCTCGTGACGATCACGCTGGGTCCCGGCGGTGTCCTCGCCGGTACCGCGGACGGCGTGCGGACCCGTCGACCCGCTGTGCCGGTCACCGTGGCCGACACCGTCGGCGCGGGTGACACGTTCTCCGCGGCCCTGCTCGCAGGCCTGCACGATCGCGGCCTGCTCGGGGCGATGCGACGGCCTGCGTTGCGCGCGCTGGACGCGCCCGCGCTCGACGCCGTGCTCAACGAGGCCGCCCGGGCCGCCGCCATCACCTGCTCACGCCGCGGCGCCGACCCGCCCACCGCAACCGAGCTGCACGCCGAGTTGTTCTGACAACCCGGGTGTCCCTGCGCCTGAGATCATGCACACCTCGATCGACGTTTCGGAACCCGCAGCAGGCCCCACCGCGTGGCGCACTTCCCGGACGACGATCACCCGGCGACGATCTCGGCCGGTACGGCGCGGGCAGCAGGACCCACCGCCCGGGACGGGAGCCGCCGCCGCGGTGCACATGAACGCCGTTGTGGAACCGGGAACGGCCCCCCCGCCGCGCTGCCGGTTCCCAGCCGACGAGTGCGCCACGAGGCGCTGTTGTATCGGATGGAGGTGGGAGACCTTCGGTGCTC
>JAKDLE010000272.1 GCA_030453005.1 Pseudonocardia sp.
GGCCACGGTGATCTGGCTCGGGCCCGACGAGTGGCTCGTGACCAGCCCGTTCACCACGCCCGAGGCCCTCGACGGCCTGCTGCGCGCCGCGGTCGGGCCGGACGGGGGCGCGGTCGTGGACGTGTCCGCGCAGCGCACCACGCTGCGCCTGCGCGGCGAGCACGCCCGCGACGTGCTCGCCACGGGCTGTTCGCTGGACCTGCACCCCCGCGCGTTCCCCGCCGGGAGCGCCGCGCAGACCACGGTGGGCCTGGCGGGCGTCGTCCTGCTCGCTCTCGACGCGGGCGCCGCCGACCCTCCGGCGACCGACTTCCGCCTGATCGTCCGCTCGTCGTTCGCCCGCCACCTCGCCACCTGGCTGCTCGACGCGGCCGTGGAATACGGAGGAACCCCATGACCAGCTCACCACGCGTCGTCGTCATCGGTGCGGGGATCGTCGGGGCGAACCTCGCCGACGAGCTCACCGCCCGCGGCTGGGACCGGGTCACCGTGCTCGACCAGGGACCGCTGCCGCTGACCGGCGGGTCGAGCTCGCACGCGCCCGGCCTGATGTTCCAGACCAACGCGTCGAAGACGATGACCGAGTTCGCCCGCTACACCGTGGAGAAGTTCGCGGGCCTGCACGTCGACGGGGCGTGGTGCCTCAACCAGGTCGGCGGCCTGGAGGTCGCCACCACCCCGGCCCGGCTCGCCGACCTGCACCGCAGGCTCGGCTGGGCGACGTCGTGGGGCGTCGAGGGCCGTGTCGTCGATGCCCCGGAGTGCGTCCGGCTGCACCCGCTGCTCGACCGCGACCGCGTGCGCGGCGGCCTGCACGTCCCCACCGACGGCCTGGCGAAGGCGTCGCGCGCGGTCGTGGCGCTCGCGCGGCGGGCGGAGGCCCGCGGGGCCCGTTTCCAGGGCTCCACCCGCGTCGTCGGGATCGAGCAGTCCGGCGGGCGGGTCACCGGGGTGCGCACCACCGGGGGCGTGCTGCCCGCCGACGTGGTGGTGTCCTGCGCCGGGTTCTGGGGCCGGGCCGTCGGCGCGATGGTCGGGATGGAGGTGCCGCTGCTCCCGCTGGCCCACCAGTACGCGAGGACCGGGCAGATCGCCGAGCTCGTCGGCCGCAACGACGACCTCGCCGAGGCCGGGCTGCCGGTCCTGCGCCACCAGGACGAGGACCTGTACTTCCGCGAGCACGGCGACCGCCTCGGCATCGGCACCTACGCGCACCGCCCGATGCCCGTGCGGCTGTCGGACCTGGCCGTCGACGGCGAGATCGACGCCGCGTCGATGCCCTCGATGCTGCCCTTCACCGAGGACGACTTCGCCCCGTCCTGGGAGAACGCGCGCAGGCTGCTGCCCGCGCTGGGCTCGGCGAAGGTCGAGGAGGCCTTCAACGGCGTCTTCTCCTTCACCCCCGACGGCGGCCCGCTGATCGGCGAGTCCGCCGACGTGGCCGGGTTCTGGATCGCCGAGGCGGTCTGGGTCACCCACTCCGCCGGTGTCGGCCGGGCGGTGGCGCAACTGCTCGTCGACGGCCGCAGCGAGATCGACCTGCACGGCTGCGACGTGCACCGGTTCGAGGACGTCGCGCTCGGCGAGGACTACGTCGGCGAGACCGCCCAGCAGAACTTCGTGGAGGTCTACGACGTACTGCACCCGCTGGAGCCGCGGGAGTCCCCGCGCGGCCTGCGGGTCAGCCCGTTCCACGCCCGCCAGCAGGAGCTGGGCGCGGTCTTCCTGGAGGCGGGCGGCTGGGAGCGCCCGCACTGGTACGAGGCCAACGCCGGACTCGTCGCGGACCTGCCGCCGGGCTGGGTGCCGCCCGAGCGCGACGACTGGTCGGCGCGGTTCCACTCCCCCATCGCCGCGGCGGAGGCCTGGCGCACCCGCGAGGCCGTCGCGCTCTACGACATGACCCCGCTCAAGCGGCTCGAGGTGAGCGGTCCCGGGGCGCTGGCGCTGCTGGACCGGCTGACGACCAACACGATGGACAAGCCCGTCGGCGCCGTCACCTACACGCTCGCCCTCGACGCGGCGGGCGGGATCCGCAGCGACCTCACCGTCGCCCGGCTGGGCCCCGAGCTGTTCCAGGTGGGCGCGAACGGCAACCTCGACCGCGACCACCTGCGCCGCGAGGCGCGCGCCGACACCCACGTCCGCGACATCACCGGCGGCACGTGCTGCGTCGGCGTGTGGGGCCCGGCGGCGCGCGACCTCGTGCAGCCGCTGAGCCACGACGACTTCTCCCACGAGGGCCTGCCCTACTTCCGCGCGATCCGCGCCCACGTCGGCGGTGTGCCCGTCACCGCCATGCGGCTGTCCTACGTCGGCGAGCTCGGCTGGGAGATCTACATGAGCGCGGAGTACGGGCAGCGGCTGTGGGACGTGCTGTGGGCGGCAGGCCGCGACCTCGGCGTCATCGCCGCGGGGCGGGCGGCCTTCAACAGCCTGCGCCTGGAGAAGGGCTACCGCGCGTGGGGCCACGACATGACCACCGAGCACAACCCGTACGAGGCGGGCCTGGGCTTCGCGGTGCGCCCGCGGAAGGGCGACTTCGTGGGGCGCGACGCCATCGCCGGGCTCAGCGCGGAGACGGTCACGCGCAGGCTGTCCTGCCTGACCGTCGACGACGGCGTCGGCATGGTGCTGGGCCACGAGCCGGTGTACCTGGACGGTCGCCCC
This sequence comes from Pseudonocardia sp., assembly GCA_030453005.1. GTDB lineage: Bacteria > Actinomycetota > Actinomycetes > Mycobacteriales > Pseudonocardiaceae > Pseudonocardia. Next base: position 2,671 of record JAKDLE010000272.1, read on the forward strand.
GCCGGGTACGTCACCAGCGCCGCGTTCGGGCACACGGTCGGGCGGCCCGTCGCCTACGCCTGGCTGCCCGCCTCGGCCACGCCGGGCACCGCCGTGGAGATCGGGTACTTCGACCGTCGCATCGCGGCGACGGTGACCCCGGAGCCGCTGGTCGACCCGCAGATGACCCGGATCAGGCGGTGACCCTCAGTGCGCTGGACCTGTTCACGGTCGGCATTGGCCCGTCGAGCTCGCACACCGTGGGTCCGATGCGGGCCGCGCACACCTTCGTGTCCGCGCTGCGGGCCGAGGGGCTGCTGTCGCACGTGACGGGTGTGCGGGCCGAGGTGTTCGGCTCGTTGGGGGCCACCGGGCACGGGCACGGCACCGTCAAGGCGGTCGTGCTCGGCCTGGCGGGCGAGCAGCCGGATCTCCTCGATCCGACGGAGGCCGACACACGGGTGGCGGCCGTGCTCGCCGAGCGGGTCCTGCGCCTGGGCGGCCGGCACGCACCCCATCGCCTTCCGGGCCGAGGACGACGTGGTGCTACACCGCCGCAGGCGGCTGCCGTTCCACACGAACGGGATGCTGTTCCGCGCGACCGGCCGCGACGGCCGCGACCTGCTCGTCCGGGAGTCCTACTCCGTCGGTGGCGGCTTCGTCGTCGACTCCGCCGCGGACGCGGCCCGCGCCGTTGCGGCCGAGGAGTCGACACCGGTTCGCTACCCGTTCACCACCGGCGCCGAGCTGCTGGCGCACGCGCACGGGACCGGGCTTCCGATCAGTGGACTGATGCTGGCCAACGAGCTGTCCTGGCGTACCGAGGGGGAGCTCCGCGACGAGCTGCTGCACATCTGGTCGGTGATGCAGGAGTGCGTGCAGCGCGGCGTCGCGGCCACCGGTGTGCTGCCGGGCACGCTGCGGGTGCGCAGGCGGGCCGCCGCGCTGCGCGCCACCCTCGACGCCGCCACCGACGAGGGGGACCCGCTGCGCGCCATGGAGTGGGTGGCCCTCTACGCGCTGGCCGTCAACGAGGAGAACGCGGCGGGCGAGCGCGTGGTCACCGCCCCCACCAACGGCGCCGCGGGCATCATCCCGGCGGTCCTGCACTACTATCGGCGGTTCGTCGCCTCGTCCAGCGACGACGGCGTGGTCCGCTTCCTGCTCACCGCCGCCGCCGTCGGCCAGCTGTTCAAGCAGAACGCCTCGATCTCCGGTGCCGAGTCGGCTGTCAGGGCGAGATCGGGTCGGCGTGCTCGATGGCCGCGGCCGGGCTCGCCGAGGTGCTCGGCGGCACCCCCGAGCAGGTCGAGAACGCCGCGGAGATCGGCATCGAGCACAACCTCGGGCTCACCTGCGACCCCGTCGGCGGGCTGGTGCAGATCCCCTGTGCATCGAACGCAACGCCGTCGGCGCGATCAAGGCCATCACCGCGGCCCGGATGGCCGTCCGCGGCAACGGCCACCACCACGTCACGCTCGACAACGCGATCAAGACCATGCGCGAGACCGGGGCCGACATGAAGGACAAGTACAAGGAGACCGCCCGCGGCGGTCTCGCCCTCAACGTCGTCGAGTGTTAGGGGTACCCGAGGATGACGAGCACCTTGCGATCAGCGCGTTCGTCTTCGAACACGGCTGCGACGTCGTCGAGCACCAGCAGTTCGACGATACGGTGCGCGGCACGCTGTTCCTGCGCACCTCGTTCCGCTCCACCCAGCAGACCGACAGGGCTGCGCTGTCGGCGGCGTTCGCGCCCGTCGCGCACTACGTCACCCCGGAGCTGGACGAGGGCCCGATCATCGAGCAGCAGGTCATCCCCATCGACCACACCTTCGACCCCCGGGCGTTGACCACGGTCAGCCGCGACGCCAGACACTGGCCCTGTCCCGGGCGGTCCGCGGGCACTGTGAGCGCCGCGTGCTGCTCAACGACGGGAGCACGGTCGTGTTCCGCTGGTCCGGGCGGGCCGCACGATCGGGGGTATCTGAGTGCGGAAGGTGGCACGTCCTTGCCTCCGACCCTCGATCGAGCGATCATGAGTTGGCACCGTTCGCAGTGGATCGGCCACGAAACGTGACCCTCAGCGAGGAGACGACCATGTCGGTCCACGATGACCTCGGCGGCGACTACGGGTACGACTGCGCGCACGAGGTCATGGGCGCGCTGAAAGTGCCCTCGACCGGCCGTCGCTCGGTCTGCCCCGCGCCCGGCCACAACGCGGGCCGCGAGCTCGACCCCCACGGCGACTTCGGCTACGACCAGGCTCACGAGGTCTAGTCTGATATGGCCGGTGGGCGGCTTCGGCCGTGCAGCACGGGCCACCCCCAGCAACACCACAGGCGGTCGACGGGTGCCCGACAGGTGAGGGGCTCGACCAGCGGTGCCATGTCCGGGCGGACCGCTGTCCGGGGCAAGTCGGTGTTGCCCATCGTGCCCTCGTTGACGACCCGGGGCGGCGCAGCTCATCGTGCAGCCGACGCTGATCGCGCTCGGCCAGCGCCGCGGCCGTCGACCCCGGCTCACCCGTCGCGGC
>JAKDLE010000273.1 GCA_030453005.1 Pseudonocardia sp.
GAGCGGTAGGTCATCTCCAGCGCGTCGTAGACCATCAGCCTGCCGAGCAGCGGCTCGCCGATGCCGGCGATCAACTTGATCGCCTCGTTGACCATGATCGAGCCGATCGACGCGCAGAGCACGCCCAGCACGCCGCCCTCGGCGCAGGAGGGGACCATCCCGGGCGGCGGGGGCTCGGGGTAGAGGTCGCGGTAGTTCAGGCCCTTGCCGTTCGGGGCGTCCTCCCAGAACACCGAGACCTGGCCCTCGAAGCGGAAGATCGAGCCCCAGACGTAGGGCTTGCCCAGCAGCACGGCGGCGTCGTTCACCAGGTAGCGGGTGGCGAAGTTGTCGGTGCCGTCGAGGATGAGGTCGTAGTCGCGGAAGACGTCGAGGACGTTGGACGACTCCAGCCGCACCGGGTGCAGCCGCACCTCGACGAACGGGTTGATCTCGGAGATGGAGTCGCGGGCCGACTCCCCCTTGGGGCGCCCGATGTCGGACTGGCCGTGGATGACCTGGCGGTGCAGGTTGGACTCGTCGACCTCGTCGAACTCGACGATCCCGAGCGTGCCGACGCCCGCAGCGGCCAGGTAGAGCAGGGCCGGGCTGCCCAGCCCACCGGCGCCGACGACCAGGACCTTCGCGTTCTTGAGCCGCTTCTGCCCGGCCATCCCCACCTCGGGGATGATCAGGTGACGGCTGTAGCGGGCCACCTCGTCCTTCGTCAGCTCAGCGGCCGGCTCCACGAGCGGCGGTAGTGCCGACTGGTCGCTCGCAAGCTCGCTCCGTGCCATGGGTCATGCTCCTCGGTGTCGTGATGCGGTCTTGTCCGTCAGCAACGTCGTGCCCGGGCCACATCTTCCCAGACACCCGAGCGAACCCTTGCTGTTACCATTGGTTACACATTTGGGCGTGGTAGCTTCCGGCCGCCATCGGGGCTCCCCACGTCCGCCACGACCGCGGAGGCCGTCCTTGCCCACCGAGTCCACCCCCGGACTTCCGAAGATCGAGCCCGACCGGCTCGGCGAGCGGGCGGAAGCCCTCGTCACCCAGGCCGGGGCGTTCGCGCGGTGGGCCACCCGCACCGGCACCGACCTGGCCCGCAGGCTTCCCGGAGCGTCGGCCGTCGAGTCCGAGCTGGGACAGCTGGAACGCTCCGTGCTCACCCAGCTCCGCCGTCGGCTCGACAGCGTCGACCCCCTCGACGACGGACGGGTCCCCGAACCCGGCGGTCCCGCGCCCGCCCGCGACATCCCGCCGCCACGGCAGACCGAACCGCTGCGCGTGGCGATGGCGGACCTGCTGATGCGCTCGCTGGAGCAGTCGGGGCGCCGCGCCCGCGAGTACCTCTACCTCGCGCTGCTGCGTCAGCTCGTTCCGGACGAGGCCCGCATCCTCTCCGCACTCGCCGACGGCAGCGCCTACCCGGTGATCCACGTGGACTGCCGTACCGGGGTGTCGGGGTCGCAGCGGCTGCTGTCCCACGCCTCCACCGTCGGACGGGCCGCGGGCGTCGCGGTGCCCGCGTCGGTGCCGCGGTACCTCTCCCGGCTGCTGCACTTCGACCTCGTCGAGCTGGGCGAACCGGACCTCGACCTGCAGGTGCAGTACGACATCCTGCTCACCGACCCCACGTTGCGGGCCGCGGAGGAGGCCGCACGGCGGGAGGGACGGGTGCGCTTCGTGCGTGCCACGGTGCGGATCTCCTCGCTCGGCCGCGACCTGTGGGACGCCTGCCATCCCCGCGAGGACGTCGAGCCGTGGGCCGCCGACCCCTGGACCGAGGCCACCGCCATGCAGGCCCCCACGCGCTACGCCTGGGAGCAGGTGTCGCCCGCTGAGCCGGAGCCGCCCGTGGTGGTCGACCCCCCGGCGGCGCGCAACGGCACCCACCTCGCCCCGCCCGGCCACCAGGAACACTAGGTCGACAGCTGCACGACCATGACCGACTGGAGCTCGCCCACCGCCGTGCCGAGCAGGGCCCCGACGGTGATCAGGATCCACTCGTCCTGCTCGAACGCCGGACGCAGCAGGCCCTCGAACTCCTCGGGGCTCAGCTCCTGCATCTTGTTGACGAGGATGTTGCGGATGTCCATCGCGTCCTCGGCGTAGTCCTCCATGTAGGCCATCGTCTCGGGTAGCGCGGCCATCACCTGGGCGCTGACGACCCGCTTCATCTCCTGGTAGCGGGTACTCCCGACGGCGAAGACGAGCAGCGGCTTCACGAGGCCCGCCTGGGAGTCCAGCACGTGCTGGACCTCCTTCTGCACCATCGCGAAGAGCTTGTCCGACATCGGCCCGCGCAGTACCGCCTCGATCACGTTGTGTGGCGTGATGATCTCCTTGGCGATCAGCGCACCGTAGGCTGCGGCCACCTCCTTGCGGCGCTTGAGGAACAGCCCCTGCCACACGAACACGCCGAGGTACCGGGTGGGCCGCTTCGGGTAGAAGATCATCTTCAGCGCGAGCCAGTCGGTGAACCAGCCGGTGATGCCGCCTGCGATCGGCATGATGATCGGCAGCTTCAGCAGGGCCCACGCGATCGCCTGCAGCACCCCGATGGCGGCACCGAAGTAGATGCCCGAGTACCGGATGAAGGCGAACTCCTTGTGCCCCGCCTCCCGGAAGATCCGGTTGAGCAGCGCCTTGTCCCGCACCAGGTTGGTGACGACCATGTCCTTGAGGTCGAAGACGCCGTCGATGTCGTTCTTGATCGTCGCCATCATGCTCTCGACGATGTACGGCGCCTGCCGCTGCACGCGTCCGATCACGATCCGCCGCACCGACTCGGGGATCGACTCCCACAGTCCGGGCTGGAACTGTGCGGCGACCTGCCGGGTGATGGCCTCGATGTTGTCCAGGAGCGGCTTCTCGATCTCCTTGGCCACCCGGTCGGCGTCGAGGCGTTCGAAGATCTCGGCGGGGCTGATGAGCTTCTCGGTCATCGTGTCGCAGGCGATGCCGGCCATCCGCGCGGCGCGGCGCGGCACGATCCCCTGCCAACCGAGGTAGGGCGGGATGCCGCGGAACTCCAGCGGCTTGAACATCATCTCGATGGCGACGATCTTCGTCAGGTAACCGATGATCGCCGCGATCACCGGCATCGAGGCGTAGATGAACCAGTTTCGGCCCACGTCGGCGAGGATCGCGTCCACTCCCCGCCCTCTCCGGTCGGCTCAGGTCAGGCCGGCCCGTCGCCACAGCCAGGCGAACGGGCCCCCGACGATGCCGACCTCGCGCAGGAACGGGACGAGCTTGCGCGCGGACCAGGCGATCGTGTCGCGATGGTAGGGGTTGGCCGCCGCCGCCCGTCGTGCGACCTCAGGGTCGAGCCCGACCGAGGCGTAGACGTCGGGATGGATGAAGCTGCGGACGACGACGAACGCGACGATCGGGGTGAGCGCCTGCGCGAGGCGACGCTGAGCCGGGGTGAGCCGCGGCATCAGCGCGGCGAGCTCCTCACGGGCGTAGCGGACGTGGCGCGCCTCCTCGGTGACGTGGATCCGGTTGACCATCCGGCACAGCGGCTGCACGCGTTCGTCGCGCATCGACTCGCGCTGCAACTGGTCGAGCGTCTCCTCGGCGACGAGCACCCCGGCGAACATCGTGGGGCCGTAGCCGGTGGCCGCGAACAGCCGTCCGAGGTTGTGCACGAGCCGTCCCGGACGGTAGTCGGGCACGTCGAACCGGTCGGCCAGCTTCGCGAACATGATCGAGTGTCGGCACTCGTCGGCGATCTCGGTGAGCGCGTACCGGACGTGCCCGGTGCGCGGGTCGCGGTCGTAGGTGTAGCGCACCAGCATCTGCATGAGGATCATCTCGAACCACAACCCGACCTGCGCGATGCTGCAGATCTCGTGGACGGACAGTGTGGCGCGCTGCTCCTCGGTGAGCCCGTCCCAGAGCTCGGTGCCGTAGAGGGAGCAGCGCTCGGGGCTGATCCCGTAGCGGCCCTCGACGAGCGGCGCGGCCCAGTCGACATCGATCGACGGTTCGTAGGAGTGGTCCAGCGACGAGCGCAACAGCCGCTCGGCCACCGACTCCCGGTCGTACGACTGAACCCTCATGAGCCCTCGCCCTCAGCTGTTACCGCTGGTTACTGTTACCAGAGGTAACGCGGTAGCGACGCATTTGTCAAGCCCGCCGCGCCACTCGGCCCGGCGCCGCGCGTTGGACAGGACGTGAACACCCCGCTGCGGCTCGGCGCCCACGCGGCGGCGCTCGCGCTCGTCTTCGGAGCAGCCTGGGGGGTCGGGACGACGGCGCCGGTGCCCGTCGCGACCGGAGCCCTCGCGCACGACGCCGACGGCGATGTCGGCGCCGCCCCCCGCGGGCTGACGGCCACGGCCGCGGGCTACACGCTGACGCCGCAGGTCAGCTCCCTGGCACCGGGCCGTCCCGGCGAGTACTCCTTCACCGTCACCGGCCCGGACGGGCGGTCCGTCACCGCCTACGACCGGCCGCTGCGGCTGGTCGTCGTGCGCCGCGACGCCGCCGGCTTCCAGCACCTGCACCCCGACCGGGGGCCCGACGGCGTCTGGCGGGTGCGGCTCACCCTCCCCGCGGGCGGCGTCTACCGCGTGTACGTCGACATCGTGCCCACCGGCGGGCCCGCGCTCGTGCTCGGCGCCGACCTGTTCGCCCCCGGCGACTTCACGCCGATCCCGCTCCCGCCCTCGCGGGTCGCCCACGTCGACGGATACCGGGTGCGGCTCGACGGTGACCTCGTCCCGGGCCGCGACGCGCAGGTCTTCGCCACGGTGACGCGCGGCGGTGTTCCGGTCACCGACCTCGAACCGCACCTGGGGGCGTTCGGGCACCTGGTGTCGCTCCGCCGCAGCGACCTCGCCTACCTGCAGGTGCGACCCGCCGCCCCGCCGCCCCAGCCCGGCGACCGGTCCGGCCCGGGGATCGCGTTCGTCACCGAGGTGCCCTCGGCGGGCGGCTACCGCCTGTTCCTCGAGTTCCGACACGGCGGCGTGGTCCGCACCGCCGAGTTCACCGTCGGCACATCCTGACCGTGGACACACCCCGAGCACCGACCCCAGGACTCCGGGCGGCCGTCGCGCTGGCGGTTCCGGTCGTCGCACTCTGCCTGACGCCGACGCTGCAGTTCCGACACTGGCCGTGGATCGCGCTGACCCTGGCCGCACCGGTCGCCGTGGGGTTCGGGGCGCCCGTGCAC
>JAKDLE010000274.1 GCA_030453005.1 Pseudonocardia sp.
CGGCCGACGGCTGGGTGATGGCGGTCTTCAGCGTCCCTGAGTCCGAGCGGCAGAAGCGGCACATGCTGCGTTCCCGGCTGGCTTGGCTCGGCTTCGGCACGGTGGCCTCCGGTGTCTGGATCGCTCCTGCGCACCTCGAGCCGGAGACGCGCGACGTGCTCGAGCGCTACGACCTCACGTCGTATGTCAACCTCTTCCGGGCCGAACACGTCGCGTTCGGGCCGGTACGCGAGCAGATCGGCGCCTGGTGGGACCTCGCAGGCCTCGAGCGGCTCTACGACGACTTCGTCAGCGTGCACGGGCCGGTGCTCGCCCGCTGGAGGCGGCGGCGGGCCGACGACGACGCGCGGGCCTTCGCCGACTACGTCCGGGCGCTCACGGACTGGCGGCGCCTGCCCTTCCTCGACCCGGGCCTCCCGGTCGAGCTGCTACCGAAGACCTGGCGCGCCGCAGGCGCGGCGGACACGTTCTTCGCACTGCAGGACCTGCTGGCCGACCCGGCGCGCCGCCACGTCGGCCACGTCACCGGGCGCTGAGCCGGCCGGTCAGCCGGGGAGTACGGCGAAGCCCTGGACCTCGACGAGCGCCTCGGCGTCCCACAGCCGGGCGACGCCGATGCCCGCCAGCGCGGGATAGCTCGCGCCCACGAGCTCCCGCCAGACACCGCCGATCTCGCGCGCGTGCGCGCGGTAGTCCGCCATGTCGACGATGTAGATCGTCAGGCTGGCCAGGTGCCCCGGCTGGCCGCCCGCGGCGGCGAGCGCGGTGAGGAGGTTGGACAGCGCCGTGCGGAACTGGTCGACGACGCCGTCGCCGACGATCCGGCCGTCCGCGTCGAGCGCGGTCTGGCCCGCCAGGAACACCGTGCGGCCGCTGCCGACGACGGCGTGGGAGAAGCCGCTGGGCTTCCCGAGCTCGGGCGGGTTGACGAACTCGAGTGTCATGACTGGACCGCCCCGCCGTCGACGTTGATTCCCTGGCCGGTCACCGCGCCGTTGGCGACGCAGAACGACACCGTCTCGGCCACCTCCGCAGGCGCGATCAAGCGGCCGATGGGCTGCTTGCGCTCCAGGATCGCCCGAGCCTCGCCCGCGTCGCGGCCCGTCCTGTCGACGATGCCGGCGACCGTCGCGTCGGTCATCGGCGTCTCGACGTAGCCCGGGCACACCGCGTTGGCGGTCACGCCGGTTCCGGCCAGCTCCGCCGCGGCGGATCGCACGAGCCCCAGGACACCGTGCTTGCTGGCCGTGTACGCGCTGATGTACGGCTCGCCCCGCTTGGCCGCGACGGACGCGACGACGACGATGCGGCCATGACCGCGCTCGACCATCCCGGGGACGGCCCGGCGCACGCAGCGGAAGGGTGCGGTCAGGTTGAGGTCGAGCATCCGCTGCCAGTCCTCGTCGGTCGTCGTGGCGATCGAGGAGGAGACCCCAGCGCCTGCGTTGGCGACCAGCACGTCCACCTGCCCCCACCCAGCCTCGACCGCGGAGAACAGGCGCTCGACGGCCGCGGTGTCTGTGATGTCGGCGGGCAGCGCCATGGTCTCGCCGGGGCACGCGGCCGCGGTCTCGGCGAGCTCGCCTGCGCTGCGGGCGGTGAGGGCCACCCGGAGCCCGTCCTTGCTCAGCCGCACCGCGACAGCGCGGCCGATCCCGCGTCCTGCGCCCGTGACGAGGGCCACTCCAGACAACTTCGACACGCCCGGACCTTGCCATGCATCGGTTACGATCGTCAATATTACGACATATGAACGCCGGTCGCGGCCGCCGACGACTTCGGCCTGCTGACGACGGTTCGCGCGGCCACCGTCGCGCTCGGCGCGGTCGGACCTGCTCCGGTGCACGGGCGGATCTCCACCACGCCCGGCCTGTACCGCTACCTGCGGGTCACCCCGGGGTGGGCGCTACGTGCGTCCTCTCGAAGCACTGGTGCCGGGGGTGCAGGGCAAGGTCCTGGCCACCTGCTTGCGTTCCGATGAGCCGTTGACGATGCGTGCGCTGCGGCGGGTCGCCGACCGGTGGATCGTTACCCTCCAGCTCTGGAGGGAGCGCGCTTCCGCGAGCAGTTCGCGGTCTGGCGTACCTACGCAGGGCGGGCGGCGGGCCTGCCGACATCCACTCGTCCTCGCCGCTGACGAGACCACGGACGTCGACGGAGAGCTGTGGGACAGCATCCGTCGCGACGCCATCGCCATCGCGGGCGCCGACCCCCGGGCGGTGCTGCGTGCCGCGTAGTACCAGCCACACTGTTCCGTCGAACCCGCGACGCCGTCGCGCACCAGGAGCAGGCCGAGGAGTACCTCCGCGCGGCCAGCACCCGTGCTCCACGGTGACTGGCGGCGGACTTCGTCGCCAAGGCGGGGAACCGAGTGTCCGCGACCACGGCGCGGCGCGGTAGCTCGCTTCGCCGCGCGGGCCGTCCGGGTCAGTCCGTCGTATCGACCGCGCCGGGTTCGACGAGCAGGCCTTGACGTTCGTAGCGTTTGCGGGAGGTGCTGAACCGCACCACGACAGCGGTCAGGGTGCTGGCCCGGTGCGCCCGCCGGGTGCGCCGGGCGTCGCCGGCGGGGAGGAACACCAGGTGGTCGAGCCCTGCGCAGTGCAGGCACAGTGGTCCGTCGTCGTGCATGTGCAGCAGGTCGCCGCCGGTGGCCGCGCAGCGCGCGCATATCCAGTCGTTGAGCGCGTCGACCACGACCAGGTCGGGCGGTCTGCTCTGGCGCTCCGCCAACCGTTCCTGCTCGCGGGCTGACAGCTCGGGCGACACCCAGTGGGTGCGGTAGGCCCGCTCGATGGCGGGCTTGCCGCGCACGCGGAACCGCAGCGGACGGCGATCCCGAGTCCGGGTCACGTAGCCCGTCTCGCTCGGCGTGAGCCCCCGGCGTACGGCCCATGACCGCAGCACCCGCATCGCTGTCGACTGCTTGCCCAACCCGGCCTGCACCATCCGCTCCAGGCACGGCACCCGGCCCTGTCGCCAGTGGTCGAGGTGCGGTGGGGCGAGCCAGCCCAGCCGCAGCAGCACGTCGACCGGGCTGACGTAGTGCTGCTCGGCGAGCAGGGCCTCGGCTGCGGTGACGACCCGGTCCTCCAGGGGTGTGCTGACCATCGGTGCCTCCCACCGGTTGCCGAGCCGACGCTACGACCCTGGTGGCGTCGACGGAAGTGTCACCGCGAGCCGGCGGCCGGGGTTTCCCGGTGAGCAGGCGGAACACCCGGTCGGCCGTCTCGGGGTGGCGCTCGGCGAGCCGCACCAGCGGGACCGGGCCGAGGACGTCGCTCAGCACGGCTGCGATGTCGTCGGCGTCAGGGTGTCGATGACCAGGGTGCCGAGCCCGTGCCGGCGGCAGCACTGCTTGTACTTGCGCCCCGAGCCGCACCAGCACGGCGCCGTTCGTGCCGGCGGCCACGCCGTCATCGGGATCGTGACGGTGCGCAGGTCCGGGTAGATGTTGAGGTCGTCGTAACCGGACACGTCTCCAGGCAGCTGTTGGACCCGCAGTCCCTCCTGCTCCAGGAGCGCGCAGTGCTGCTCGACACGGCGGCGGTGCTCGTTCCACGTCGCGCCCACGTGAGCGGCCAGATGCGGCCACCGCGCAACGAGGTGGCGGAACTGCTCCTCGGGCCAGAACACCGAGAGGGCCGCCGTGGCGTACCGGTAGGTGCCGTCGGCCCCGGCGGGGGACCAGCCTGCCTCGCTCATCGGGTCGACCACCCGTGACCGAACAGCGGTTCCCAGCTTGGCAGGGCATCGACGAGGTCGTCGACGGGAAGGTCCACCGCCAAGGCGCGGCACTGCCACACGACCTGCGCTGCCCGCTCGTCCGCGGAGTCGGGCGAGTACTCGAGCAAGGACCCAAGGCCACCGTCCCGGCATCGGTGCAGGCCGTGCAGGATGCCCACCGCCACCTCCGTGGTGGCGGCCGTCATGCCCAGCCGTGCGTGCCGCTGCAGATCGTCGAGGAACGGCCGCAGCAGTTCGTCGAGGATCTCGGCGGCGGCGTCCACCGGATGCAGGTAGCCGATACCTGGTCGGTGTCCGGCCCGGCCGTCGAGTTCGTCGATCTCCGCGGATCGCAGCGCTGACTCCACGGCGTCGACGACCCCGGTCGAGTCCACCTTTGAGAGCCGCCGGGTTGCGAGCTCCTCGGCTTGCCCTCGCAGTTCGGGTCGCGCGGTGAGCAAGGCGTCGAGCAGCTCAGCCTTCTCCGCCGGGGACAGGGCGTTCAATGCCGGTGATCGTGCTGGCACGGATCCTCCACCCGCTGTGGCTCGACTGTGGCGGTCGGTCCTCGCGGCGACCTTCTGCGGGCCGCGACGATACCGGGGCGGGTGCTCGCGCCCCCCCGCCGGGCACCGGTCCGGGGTCGGTACCCTCCCGCGATGAGCGCAGACAGCGTGGCCGAGCTCGACGCGCTGATCGCGGAGGCCACCGTCGACTGCTACGACGAGGATGAGCAGGTCCTCGGCCTCTACAGCGTGATGGTCGACGAGCTCGCCGTACCGTTCCAGACGACAGTCCTTGGAGTCGCGGTCACCGTCGAGGACCTCGATCTGACCGGTCGTGGGCACATCGTCGCCCGCTGCTCGCGCGGCGGGATCCGTCAGGCGATCCTGGTGTTGGACCTCCCGCTGCCGACGCCGCCTCCGCCCGGTGCCCAGTGGATCGAGGCGTACCGGCGATGGGCCAGGTGATCCGCCGTCGGACGCCGCCTGGTCGTGGGCCTGCCGGAGGGCTGATGCCCGGACGGCGGCGGGTCGGCGTGTGTGGTCGGCACGGTGTGGACCACGGCCACCCCGCTGCGATTCCTGTGTCCGAGAGGTTCAGCGGCTGTCGAAGATGCGGAGGCCGGTGCGGGTGATGCTGGCGAGCCAGGGTGAGTGGGCGATCTCCGGGTCGTTGGCGCATCCGGCGTTGGTGGCCGAGGCGGACTTCGTGGCCGTCCAGCAGATCCGGGCCGCACGCGTGACCGACGACAGCGAAATCCGCCGGTACCTGCTCGCCGAGCTCTCCCGGCGCCAGTTGGTCGCGGCGGTGGCACTCTTGCGGTCGCAGACGATGGTGATATAGCACGACCGCACCGGTTGGAGGGTGGCCCTGCGGCAGGCAGGGGTTCATGTGGACGACGATAGCGCGGTCCGTGGGCGGTC
>JAKDLE010000275.1 GCA_030453005.1 Pseudonocardia sp.
CAGTGGTACGGGACCGGGCCCGTGGAGCCGAGCGGCGGCCGAAGCACGTCCAGGGGCTGCGGGTGGTCTCCGACAGGCGCCGCCACCCACATCCACACCGAGTTGGCGCAGCGTGCTGCTGCCGCCCGAGCCGACGGTGAAGGATGGTGCGGCGGGCAGGCCGCCGGGCGAGGCGGCGGCTCGCACCGCGGGGCCGGGCGCAGCACCGGCCGCCTCCACGCAGGGCTCGGCGGGGGCGCGACCCGCGGGTTCCGGCGGGCACGGGATGTACCCGCCGATGGCGGGCGCAGCCGGCGGGGCGCAGTCGGACGGGCGGAGCCGGCCCGCGTTCCTGGTCGACGACTCGGACGCGTTCGTGGACACGCGGTGGGTCTGCCCGCCGGTCATCACCCCGAACGACCCCCTCTGAATCATGGGGTCGCGAGGAACCCGTCGATCACGGGGGCCAGCTCCGCGGCCTCGGTGAGCAGCGCCAGGTGCCCGCCGCGGTAGACGTGCAGCGTGGAGTTCGGGATGCCGCGGTGCATGATCCGGGCGTTGACCAGCGGGATGATCGGGTCGTCGTCGCCTGCCACGATCAGCGTGGGCTGGCGGATCAGCGGCAGGCCCGGGAGGCTGCTCCAGCCCGCCCCCGCGAGGAGCTGGTAGTAGTAGCCGCGCCGGGGTCCCTTGCGCGTGAAGGCGTGCAGCACCTCGGCGGCGCGCTCCGGGTGGGTGCGCATGGTGCCGCCGTAGATCTCCCCGGCGATGGAGCGGGCGTAGTCGGGGTCGTGGTGACGCCGCGGGGTCAGCATCTTCGCGAGCACGTTCGGCCGTGCAGGCACCATCAACGAACCGGTGCCCGTGGCGGCCAGCACGAGGCGGCGGCACAGGCGCCGCTGCGTGGCCGCGAACTGCTGCGCGAGCCCGCCGCCCCACGAGAAGCCCATCACGTCGACCCGGCGGTGGCCCAGCCGCCGCACCAGCCCGCCGACGAGCGGCGCGAACGTCGCCATGTGGTACGGCATCCGCGGCATCGGTGAGCCGCCGATCCCTGGCACGTCGAAGCGGATCACCTCGATGCCCGGGGGCAGCTCGTCGACGAAGGGCTGCAGGAGCTCCAGGCTCGCGCCGATCCCGTTCATCAGCAGCAGCGGCGTGCGGGCCGGGCCCGCGCCTGCGGCACGCCGCACCGAGACCCGCAGCGTGCGGCCGCGCAGCGTCACCTCGAACACGTCGTCGGCCACGCCGGTGCCGGTCACCGCGCTGACTCGCTGCACTCGGTCGGAACGTCGGGGCGCTGAGTCGAGGTGATCGCTCGCGAGTTCGCTCATCGGGCGAGGATGTACTCGCCGGGGGCCGGGACGATCGCGTGCAGCCCGCGGGCACCCAGTTCCGGCGGGGCGTCGCGCTCGGCGCCGCTGCGCTGTGCCAGCCAGGCGACGTGGTCGGGCCACCACGAGCCCTTCTGCGTCTCCGCGACGGCGAGCCAGGCCTCGGCGCCCGCCGCGGTCGCCCGCTCCGACCCGACGCGGAAGCTCGCCTTCGGGTTGCCCGGCGGGTTGACCATGGACGCGATGTGCCCGCTGGTCGAGAGGATGAAACGGCTGGTGCCGCCGAGCAGCTCGGTGGTGCGGTAGCAGGACTGCCACGCGCACAGGTGGTCGGCGACGCCGGCGATGACGTAGGAATCGCGGTCGACCTTCGAGAGGTCGACGGCCGTGCCGAGCATCGTCGCCGCCCCCGGGGTGACCAGGGCGTTGCTCAGCGCGATATCGATGAAGTCGCGGTGCAGGTTCGCCGTCATACGGGTGGTGTCGGCGTTCCAGAACAGGATGTCGAACGCCTTGGGGGCCTCGCCACGCAGGTAGTTGTTCACCCAGTAGGACCAGATCAGGTCGTTGGGTCGCAGCCAGGCGAACACCTCGGCCAACGTGCGACCGTCGAGGTAGCCCTTCTTCTGCGACGCCGCGACGGCCGCGCGGGCGGTCTCGGGATCGAGCAGGGCACCGGTGGTGCCCGCCTTCTCCTGGTCGAGCACGGTGACGGCGAACGTCACCGAGGCGATCCGCTCCTGCGCGCCGACGGCGGCCAGGTGCGCCAGCAGCATCGAGGTGATCATCCCCCCGGAGCAGAACGCCATCAGCGACGTCCGCGTGGTGCGGGTGATCGTCTCGCAGGCCTCCATCGCGTCGAGGATGGCCTGCCCGTAGGTGTCGAGGCCCCACGAGGCGTGTTCGGGGCCGGGGTTGCGCCACGACATGAGGAACACCTGCTGACCGCTGCGCACCAGGTTCTCCACGATGCTGCGGCCCGGTGCGAGGTCGGCCACGTAGTACTTGTTGATCGTCGGCGGGACGATGAGCAGCGGGAGCTCGTGCACCGACTCCGTCTGCGGCAGGTACTGGATCAGTTCGAACACCGGTGTGCGCAGCACCACGGCCCCGGGGGTGGTGGCGACGTCGGTGCCCACGGTGAACGCGTCGGGCTCCACCATCGAGGGCACCCGGGGGGGAGCGGCCAGGTCGCCGACGAGCCGCCGCGCGCCGCGCACCATGCTGGCGCCGCGGGTGTCGATCGCCGCGCGCCACGCCGACGGGTTGAGCAGGCTGTTGCTGGGCGCCAGCGCGTCGATCAGGTTGCCGACCGCGAACCGGACGCGCTCGTCGTCGGCCCAGCCCAGCTCGGCGTCGGCGACCAGGTCGGCGGCGGTGCCGCCTGCGGCGATGTGGGCCTGCACCAGGCGTCGCAGCAGCGGGTTGTCGGCCCACGCGGGATGGGCGTAGCGCTTGTCCTTGGGGTGCGGCGCCACCTCGGACGCCCCGACGCCGATCTTCGTGAGCTCGGCGGCCAGGCCGACACCGCGCCGAGTCACCGTCGCCGGTCTGCCTGCCAGCGACAGGGCCAGGCGCAGGCCTGCCGCGGCGGGCAGCATCCGGCGCAGGGGGCCCAGGGCACCGTCGGTGAGCAGCAGGTCGAGACCGGTGGCGACGTCGGCGTCGGGCTGGTCGGGGGTGCTGCTCGGCTCGGCCGTCATCGGGGCTCCTTCGGTGTCGACACCGGCAGCATGGGCGGCGGGGCCGTCCGGGGGCAAATCAGGGCCACCCGTCGGTGGCCGGGTCGTGTCCGCCACAGGATGGACCATCCGCCCGTGATCATCCGGGTGGCTCCGGGTCTCGGCGCGTCGGCCGGACATCGTCCCGTTACCCTGATCGGCGCCCCCGGCCCGTCGGGGCTGCGCCCACCGGCGCCGGGCCCCGCGACGAGGCCGGGCCCTCCATCCGGCTGTGTCGACGTCAGGGAGTCGCGTGTCCCAGGCCCCCCAGACCACCGCCGACTCCGCTGCCTCCGGAGCCCGTCCGATGCGTGCCTGGCAACGCAAGGCGCTGAGTCGCTACCTCGCCGCCGGCCCGCGCGACTTCCTCGCGGTCGCCACGCCCGGGGCGGGCAAGACCGCGTTCGCGCTGCGGGTGGCCGCCGAGCTGCTGGCCGACCGCACGATCGACGCGCTGACGGTGGTCGCGCCCACCGAGCACCTGAAGTACCAGTGGGCGGAGGCCGCGGCGACCGTCGGCATCGCGGTGGACCCGGAGTTCCGCAACTCCGCGGGCGCCACGTCGTCGGACTACACGGGCATCGCCGTCACCTACGCGGGTGTGGCCGCCCATCCGATGCTGCACCGGGCGCGCACCGAGAACCGCCGCATGCTCGTCATCCTCGACGAGGTGCACCACGCCGGGGACGCCCGCTCCTGGGGCGACGCGGTGCAGGAGGCGTTCGAGCCCGCCGCGCGGCGCCTCACCCTGACCGGCACACCGTTCCGCAGCGACGACAACCCGATCCCGTTCATCGACTACCTGCCCGACGCCGACGGCGCCCTGCGCAGCCGTGCCGACCATTCCTACGGCTACGCCGAGGCGCTCGCCGACGGGGTGGTGCGACCGGTGGTGTTCCTCGCCTACTCCGGGGTGTCGAGCTGGCGCACCAGCGCGGGGGAGGAGATCACCGCCCGGCTCGGGGAGCCGCTCACGGCCGAGCAGACGGCGCGGGCCTGGCGCACGGCGCTCGACCCGGGCGGCGAGTGGGTCCCCGCGGTGCTCGCCGCGGCCGACCGACGCCTGTCCGGGCACCGCGCGGGCGGGATGCCGGACGCGGGCGGCCTCGTCATCGCCTCGGACCAGACCACCGCGCGCGCCTACGCGGCGATCCTCACCGAGGTGACGGGCACCGCGCCGGTCGTCGTGCTCTCCGACGAGCCCGGCTCGTCCGAGCGGATCGCGCGCTTCGGCTGTTCCGAGGACCGGTGGATGGTGGCGGTGCGCATGGTGTCGGAGGGGGTCGACGTGCCGCGGCTCGCGGTCGGGGTCTACGCCACCTCGGCGTCCACGCCGCTGTTCTTCGCGCAGGCGGTCGGGCGGTTCGTGCGGTCGCGGCGTCCCGGCGAGACCGCGTCGGTGTTCGTCCCCAGCGTGCCGGTGCTGCTCGGGCTGGCGAGCGAGCTGGAGGCCCAGCGCGACCACGTCCTGGGCGAGCCGCACCGCGCCGAGGAGGCGTGGAACGACGAGGAGCTCGCCGCGGCAAACCGGCAGTCCGACGAGCCGGGCGAGGACGAGCCGTCGTTCACCGCACTCGGCGCCAACGCCGAGCTCGACCAGCTCATCTATGAGGGCACGTCGTTCTCCGCCGACGAGGAGGACTACCTCGGCCTGCCCGGCCTGCTGGACCCCGACCAGGTACGGACGCTGCTCAGGCAGCGGCAGACGGAGTGGCTCAGCCGCTCCGCCCGCCGGGCGCCCGCGGTCCCCGCGCAGGCCCCGAAACCCGTCGAGCGGCCCCAGCAGTCGGTGCGCGAGCGCCTGGGCACGTTGCGCAAGGAGCTCAACACCCTCGTCGCGCTGCACCACCACCGCACGAACAAGCCGCACGGGAAGATCCACAACGAGCTGCGTGTCCGGTGCGGCGGTCCCCCCACCGCGATGGCCAACATGGAGCAGCTGGAGGAGCGTATCGCCACCCTCCGCTCCTGGCGCTGACCCGCGAGTTTGCCGATCCCCCCGGCGAGTTTGCCAACGCCCGCGTCGAGTTTGCCGATGCCCGCGTCGAGTTTGCTCGCGGTGTCAGGGGCGAGTCGTCGTCGAACGTGATCACCGACGTCGCCGGAA
>JAKDLE010000276.1 GCA_030453005.1 Pseudonocardia sp.
GGCGACTACAAGGACCGGGTCGTCATCAAGAGCGACGGCAGGCCCGCCTACATCGCGGGCGACATCGCCTACTACCTGAACAAGCGCGAGCGCGGCCACACCTCGCTCATCTACATGCTCGGCGCCGACCACCACGGCTACATCGCGCGGTTGCGCGCGGTGGCCGCGGCGTTCGGGGACGATCCCGCCGTCGTCGAGGTCCTCATCGGTCAGCTCGTCAGCCTGGTCCGCGACGGTGAACCGGTGCGGATGAGCAAGCGGGCGGGCACGGTGCTCACCCTCGAGGACCTCGTGGACGCGGTGGGCGTCGACGCGGCCCGCTACGCGTTGATCCGCTCGTCGGTCGACTCCGTCCTGGTGATCTACCTGGACCTGTGGGAGCGCCGCACCAACGACAACCCCGTCTTCTACGTCCAGTACGCGCACGCGCGGCTGTCGTCGCTGGCCCGCAACGCCGCCGAGCTGGGCCTGGCGCAGGGCACGGGCTTCGGCCACCTCGAGCACCCGCGGGAGGGCGACCTGATCCGCACACTGGGGGAGTTCCCCGCGGTCGTCCGCACGGCGGCCGAGCTGCGCGAGCCGCACCGCGTCGCCCGCTACCTCGAGACGCTGGCCAGCGCCTACCACAAGTTCTACGACGCCTGCCGCGTGCTGCCGATGGGCGACGAGGAGATCTCCGAACTGCACCGCGCGCGGCTCGCGCTGTGCGTCGCGGCCCGTCAGGTGCTGGCCAACGGGCTGACCCTGCTGGGCGTCAGCGCACCGGAGCGGATGTGAGCACCACAGCGGTGCGGGTTCGGCCCGGGGCGGCGTCGTGAGGGCGCACCCGGCAGGCCCCCTGCACGCCGGGATCTCGACACCGCCGGAGACCGCCGGGCCGCGGCCGGTCGACGCCGTCGAGCTCGACGCGCTCGCGCCGTCGGTGTGGCCGCGCAACGCCGTGCGGGGCGGGCACGGGGCACTGGAGATCGCCGGACGCGACGTGCGCGACCTCGCCGAGGAGTTCGGCACGCCGCTGTTCGTCATCGACGAGGACGACTTCCGGTCCCGCGCCGCCGAGTTCGCGGCCGCGTTCGGGTCTGCGTCGGTCCACTACGCGGCCAAGGCGTTCCTGTCGGTCGAGGTGGCGCGGTGGGTGGCGCAGGAGGGGCTCTCGCTCGACGTCGCCAGCGGTGGGGAGTTGGCCGTCGCACTGTGCGCGGGGTTCCCGCCGGAGCGGATCGCGGTGCACGGCAACAACAAGTCCACCGCGGAGCTGGTCGCGGCCGTCGACGCGGGCGTCGGCCGGGTCGTGATCGACTCGTTCCACGAGATCGTCCGCCTGGACGCGATCGCCGTCGAGCGCGCGGTCGTGACGCCGGTGATGATCCGGCTCACCGTCGGCGTCGAGGCCCACACCCACGAGTACATCGCCACGGCCCACGAGGACCAGAAGTTCGGGTTCTCCATCACGGGGGGCGCCGCCGCCGCCGCGGCCGCGGCGGCGCGGCGGGTGCTGCGCTCACCGGGCCTGTCGCTGGTGGGCTTGCACAGCCACATCGGCAGCCAGATCTTCGACACCGAGGGCTTCGAGGTGGCGGCGCACCGCGTCGTGCGCTTCCTCGCGGCACTGCACGTCGAGCACGGCGGCGAGGCGTTGACGGCGCTCACCACGCTCGACCTCGGTGGCGGCTTCGGCATCGCCTACCGCGCCGAGGAGACCCCGCTCGACGTGGCGGAGCTCGCCGAGGAGCTGCGCGGGATCGTCAAGAGGGAGTGCCACGCCGAGGAGCTCGACGTGCCGTCCATCGCCGTCGAGCCCGGGCGCGCGATCGCCGGGCCGGGCACGGTCACCCTCTACGAGGTGGGCACGCTCAAGGACGTGCCGCTGGGCGGGTCGGCCAGGCGTCGGTACGTGAGCGTCGACGGCGGGATGAGCGACAACATCCGCACCGCGCTCTACGACGCGGTGTACGACTGTCGCCTCGTCTCCCGGTCGGCCGAGTGCGACGGCACGGCCGAGGTGGCGCTGTCGCGGGTGGTGGGCAAGCACTGCGAGAGCGGTGACATCGTGGTCCGCGACTGCTGGCTGCCCGCCGACCTCGCGCCCGGCGACCTGCTCGCCGTGGCCGCCACCGGGGCCTACTGCTACTCCATGGCCAGCTCCTACAACCGGCTGCCGCGGCCCGCGGTCGTCGCCGTGCAGGGCGGGCAGGCCCGGGTGCTGCTGCGGCGCGAGACGATCGAGGACCAGTTCCGGCTGGAGGCCGACCAGTGAGCGAGACTCGTGATCATGCGGACGATCAGCGCCTGCGAGGAGGCCGGATGAACGGGAACGCGGTCCGGGTGGCGCTGCTCGGGTGCGGCACCGTCGGCACCGAGATCGTGCGGTTGCTGCGCGAGCAGGCCGGAGAGCTGGCGGCCCGCGCGGGAGCGTCGGTGGAGCTGGTCGGGGTGGCCGTGCGCCGCCCGCACAAGCATCCCGAGCTCGGCGACCTGCTCACCACGGACGCGTCCGCGCTGGTCACCCGGCCGGATGTCGACGTCGTCGTGGAGCTGATCGGGGGCATCGAACCGGCGCGCACGCTGCTGCTCGAGGCGCTCAAGGCGGGCAAGTCGGTGGTGACGGCGAACAAGGCGCTGCTCGCCGAGGACGGCTCCGCGCTCGCCGAGGCCGCCGACGCCGCGGGTGTCGACCTCTACTACGAGGCGTCGGTAGCCGGGGCGATCCCGCTGCTGCGGCCGCTGCGGGAGTCGTTGGCGGGCGACCGGATCACCCGCGTCGCCGGCATCGTCAACGGCACCACCAACTTCATCCTCTCCGCGATGACGGAGTCCGGCGCGAGCTACGGCGACGCGCTGGAGGAGGCCACGGCCCTCGGGTACGCCGAGGCCGACCCGAGCGCGGACGTCGACGGTTACGACGCCGCGTCCAAGGCGGCGATCCTCGCCTCGTTGGCCTTCCACACGCGGGTGACGGCGGCCGACGTGCACTGCGAGGGCATCCGCCACGTCACCTCCACCGACATCGCCGCCGCGGCGGACATCGGCTACGTGATCAAGCTGCTCGCGATCTGCGAGCGGGCGCGGGCCACCGCGACGACGCCGGAGTCGGTGTCGGCGCGGGTGTACCCGGCGATGATCCCCGCCGCGCACCCACTGGCCTCGGTCGGCGGTGCGTTCAACGCGGTGTTCGTGGAGGCCGAGGCCGCCGGGCAGTTGATGTTCTACGGCCAGGGCGCGGGCGGGGCGCCCACCGCGAGCGCGGTGCTCGGTGACCTCGTGGCGGTCGCGCGCAACCGCGTCGGCGGCGGACGCGGGCCACGCGAGTCGGCGTATGCGAGCCTGCCGGTCCTGCCGCTGGGCGCGGTGCCCACGCGCTACCACGTGAGCCTGGAGGTCGCCGACCGCGCGGGCGTGCTCTCGGCGATCGCCGGTGAGTTCTCCGGTCAGGGCGTGAGCATCGCGGCGGTGCGCCAGACCGGCGGCGTCGCCGACCCCGCCGGGGCGGGCGCGGACGGGGCCGCACGGCTCGTCGTCGTCACCCACGCGGCCCCCGAGTCGGCACTGGCCGCCACCGTGGCCGTGCTCGCCGGGCACGACGCGGTGCGCGCGGTGGACAGCGTGCTGCGGGTCGAGGATCTGGGACGTGATGGAGTGGCACCGTGAGGGAGACCGAATCGTCGGCGCTGACCGTCGCACCGAGACGGTGGCCCGGGGTGGTCGAGGCCTACCGCGACCGGATGCCCGTCGAGCCGGGCTGGACCGTGGTCACGCTCGGGGAGGGCGGCACGCCGCTGCTCCCGGCGCCGCACCTGTCCGAGCTCACCGGCTGCGAGGTGTTCCTCAAGGTCGACGGCATGAACCCGACGGGCTCGTTCAAGGACCGCGGCATGACGATGGCCGTCACCGACGCACTCGCGCGCGGCAAGCAGGGCGTGCTGTGCGCGTCCACCGGCAACACCTCGGCGTCGGCGGCGGCGTATGCCGCCCGCGCGGGCCTCACCTGCGCCGTCCTCGTCCCGCAGGGCAAGATCGCGCTCGGCAAGCTGGCCCAGGCCGTGGCGCACGGCGCCCGGATCCTGCAGGTCGAGGGCAACTTCGACGACTGCCTGGAGCTCGCGCGCAAGACCGAGTCCGACTATCCGGTCGCGGCCCTGGTCAACTCCGTGAACCCGACACGGATCGCCGGGCAGGCGAGCGCGGCCTACGAGATCTGCGACGACCTCGGCCGCGCTCCGGACGTCCACTGCCTGCCGGTGGGCAACGCGGGCAACATCACCGCGTACTGGGCCGGGTACCGCGCCTACGCGGCCGACGGGCTGATCCCGTCGACGCCGCGGATGTTCGGGTTCCAGGCCGCCGGGGCGGCGCCGCTCGTGCACGGCGCGCCGGTGAGGAACCCCGAGACGATCGCCACCGCGATCCGGATCGGCAGCCCGGCATCGTGGGCGGCGGCGATGACGGCGCGCGACGAGTCCGACGGGCGGTTCGCCGCCGTCACCGACGAGGAGATCCTGGCCGCGTACCGGCTGCTCTCGACGCGCGAGGCCGTCTTCGTGGAACCCGCCTCGGCCGCGAGCGTGGCCGGGTTGCTGCAGTCGTCGGCCGACGGCACGTTGCCGCGGGACTCGCTCGTCGTCTGCACCGTCACCGGGCACGGGCTCAAGGACCCCGACACCGCGCTGCTCACCGCGCCGCCGCCCACCGTGGTCCCGATCGACCCGGGCGCCGTCGCCGACGCGCTCGAGCTGCGTTGAGGATCGGCTGATGGGACGGCCACGCGAGGTCCGCATCCGCGTGCCCGCGTCGTCGGCCAACCTCGGGCCCGGCTTCGACTCGCTCGGGCTCGCGTTGGGTCTCTACGACGAGATCGAGGTCTGCGCAGGCACCGACGGGGTCGGCGTGGAGGTCGTCGGCGAGGGCGCGGGCCAGGTGCCCTGTGACGAACGGCATCTCGTGGTCCGCGCCATGCGCACCGCCTGGAACATCACCGGCGACGCACCCGCGGGCCTGCGCCTGCGCTGCCGCAACGCGATCCCGCACTCCCGCGGCCTGGGCTCCTCCGCCGCCGCGGCGGTGGCGGGAGCCGTCGCGGCCGTCGTGCTCGCCGGGCGGTATCCGGAGCTGGAACGCGACACG
>JAKDLE010000277.1 GCA_030453005.1 Pseudonocardia sp.
CACCACCGTCCGGGAGGTCCCGGACCACCTCGACGCCGGCGTCAAGACATCGGCGGGTGCCCCGGTGGGGGTGCAGGTCCTGGCCGGCGTGCCCGCGCCCGACGCCGCCTTCCGCCTAGACGTCCGCGGATCCGAGGGCTGGCTGACGCTCACCGGCAACCACCCCGCGGGTGTCCAGGTCGGCGACCTCACGCTGACCGCGAGCGTGGACTTCACCGCACCTGAGCGCCCCCGCGCCACCGGTACCGGCCCCACCGCGGCCGAGATCTGGACGGGTGCATCCATCAACGTGGGCGAGGTCTACGCCAGCCTGGCGCGCGACATCACGAACGGCACCTACGCGACGCCGGGATTCGGGCACGCCGCCCACAACAGCCGCCTCGTCGCGCGAGTGGCGGAGGCCGCGATGACCGGCGTCCGGCAGTAGGAGGCCCCATCCGCCATCGGCTCCGGGCGGTGTGCGCCGCCTCACTGTTGCTTGAGGCTGCCGTGGCGGCACACCGTCCCATGGGTGGACGCCGGCCCGGCTCCCGCCCGGCGCGCACAACGAGAGGGGAACTCCGTGACTACCTCGTCCGACCATCGATGTCGCGATGACGGCGATCTCGCCGGCCTCCGTGCCGTCATCACCGGCGGCACCCGCGGCATCGGTCGAGCCGCAGTACGACGGTTCATCGCCGGTGGCGCCACCGTCGCTACGGTCGCTCGCCGGTCGGCGGCGGTTCCGGAGGGTGCCCACCTGGTCACCGCCGACCTGGCCACCGCTGCCGGCGCCGCAACGGCGGCCGAGCAGGCCGTCGACGTCCTCGGCGGTATCGACGTCCTGGTGAACAACGCCGGCGGCCTCACGGTGACACCCGACGGGCTGCTCGACGCCGAGGACTCGCAGTGGCTGCAGAACCTCGACGTGAACCTGCTGTCGGCGGTCCGACTCGACCGGCACCTCGTGCCGCTGATGGTCGCCCAGGGCCATGGCTGCGTCATCCACGTCTCGTCCGGCGCCGCGCGCTACCCGGCGCAGCCCGACGGGATCCCCTACGCCGCGGCGAAGGCGGCACTCACCGTCTACAGCAAGGGGCTGGCGAACGAGGTCGGCCCGTCGGGGGTGCGAGTGGTGGCCGTCCTGCCGGGGCTCGTCGAGACCGAGTCGTCGGGAACCGCGCTGCAGGAGGTCGCCGACCAGCGGGGGATCGGCGTCGAGCAACTGCGGGCCGAACTCCTCGAGCAGTGGGTCGGCCCGCTCGGGCGTCCGGGCCGCGGTGACGAGGTCGCCGAACTCCTCGCGTTCCTCGTGTCGCCGCGATCGTCCTACCTGACCGGTACGCAGATCACCGTCGACGGAGGGATCCATCCGGCGGTGTGAGCAGAGCCGTCCGCACGCCGCACACGACATCGAAAAGGGACAGACATGACGACATCGGATGGCCGGACGACGACCGAACGGCCGGGCCGCCTCGGCGACCCCACCCGCAACCTGCGCACCGATCCGCGCACCGATCCACGAATCGTGGACGCGTTGACGCCGTTCGGCCTCGACCAGAACTCCGCGCCCCCACCGCTCAGGCCCGACGCCCCGCGTGAGCACCTGCTCGAGTTCGTCAGGGGTGCGGAGGCCGCGTTCGAGGGGGTCTTCGCGGCGCTCGTCGACGACCTGCAGCCGATCGCCGGGCTCGACCACCGCACCGAGACGATCCCCGGCCCGGTCGGCAACGACATCCCGCTGTACGTGACGCGTCCGGCCGATGCCGCTGCCCCGCTGCCGGCAATCCTGTACCTGCACGGGGGCGGCATGGTGATGCTGAAGGGCTCGGGCCCGGTCTACGCACGCTTCCACGACGAGCTGGCCGCCACCGGACTCGTGGTCGTCGGCGTGGAGTTCCGCAACGGCGGTGGCGAACTCGGCCCGCACCCGTTCCCGGCCGGTCTCGACGACTGTGCCACAGCGCTCGCCTGGGTGCACGAACACCGTGCGGAGCTGGGGATCTCCACGATCACCGTCGCGGGCGAGTCGGGCGGGGGCAACCTCGCGCTCGCCACCGCGATTCGGGCCAAGCGGGAGGGCCGGCTCGCGGCCGTCGACGGTGTCTGTGCGCTGGTCCCGTCGATCTCGGGCCTGTACGGCGGCGACGCCGGTGAGCGCGAGGCGGCGTTGCCGTCGCTCGTGGAGAACGACGAGTACTTCATGTCGTGCAGCCTCGCCG
Organism: Pseudonocardia sp.; assembly: GCA_030453005.1. GTDB lineage: Bacteria > Actinomycetota > Actinomycetes > Mycobacteriales > Pseudonocardiaceae > Pseudonocardia. The sequence goes on from JAKDLE010000277.1 coordinate 2,202, forward strand.
CAGTCCTCGCCGAGGTGTACGACCCCGGTGCCGCGCACGCCGTCGATCCGCTGTGTTGGCCTTACCATGCGACGGCCCAGGACCTGACCGGACTACCCCCGCACCTCATCTCCGTCAACGAGCTCGATCCGCTGCGCGACGAAGGACTCGCCTACCACCGCACGCTGGTCGAGGCCGGGGTCGAGGCCACGTCACGGATGGTGGCCGGCGCGTGCCACGCCGGCGACCTGATGCTCCGCGCCGCTGCTCCGGACCTGTACCGGGCGACGGTCGAGAGCGTGCACCGATTCGCCGCGGGTCTCACGGGCTCGGAGCCGTAGCTCGTCGTCGGCTCGCTGGTCGGCGGCGGTCGTGGTCGGGTGGAGGGGGTCAGGCCCGTTCGGTGAGCTGGGTGTCGGAGCGGCAGAAGGCCGGCATGGCGCTCTGCCGGCCGCCGCCCTGATCGGGCGTCCGCGCAGCACCCGGCGGCATCGACCGAGCTGCGGTGCCGTCGACATCGCGGTAGGGGCGCTTCTCCGGGCGGCGGAGGTCGGGTGTCGTCGTTGCGTCGCGCCGCGGCGCCGCGGTCGAATCGGGCATGGCCATGTCGTCTCTCCTGAAAGGGTGGGCAGCTGAGCCGGGCTCCAGAAAAGGCTGTGCCGCCGCGGCACGCTCAACCACGGGCGCTTGTGAGAGGAGCCACTCAGTAAGGGGCTTGACCGTGCCTTGACGGCACGGTGTCGACTGCGGTGGTCGGTATGCACCTGCCCGGCACACCCGAACGAGATGAGGATCGGAACGTGGCGTGGAGTACCCGGGAGATCGCCGAGCTCGCCGGCACCAGCCTGCGGGCGGTCCGGCACTATCACGAGGTCGGCCTGCTCGCCGAGCCCGAACGGCGCTCCAACGGTTACAAGCAGTACGGCGTCGCGCATCTGGTCCGGGTCCTGCGGATCAAGCGCCTGACCGAACTCGGGTTCTCCCTGCCCCAGATCGCAGACATGGGCGACGCCGACGGCCACCCAGCCGACGCCTTGCGCACCCTCGACGCCGAGCTCGCCGCCACCGTCGAGCGGCTGCAGCGCGCCCGCGTCGAGCTGGCCCTCATCCTGCGCCAGTCCGTGCCGACCGACCTGCCCGCCGAGCTCGCCCCCGCCGCCGCCCAGGTCGGGCTGTCCGACGCCGACCGCTCCTTCATCGTCGTCATGAGCAGGGTGCTCGGCCCGCAGGGCCTGCAGACCTGGGCCGAGATGCTGCGTGACCTGCCCGATGACCCGACGGCCGACGCCTTCGACGACCTCCCCGAGGACGCCGACGAAGCGACGCGCCAGGACATCGCCGCCCGGATGGTCGACTACGTCGGCGCCCTTCACGTCGCGCATCCAGAGTTCGCCGACGTCCAGGCCGACGCCCCGCGCGGTGCCCGCTTCGCCGCGCAGACCGCTGGCACAACCATCGACGAGGTCTACAACTCCGCCCAGCGCGACGTCCTGCGCCGCCTGGGCACGCTCCTCAACGGGTCACCCGGGCCCGACCGCCCTGAACGACCCCGGTCCTGACCGCGGCGCCCTCGCACCCGTCCCGGCCGAAGCGCGGACGGTATTCGGAAGCCTGCGGGGCCCGGCCGGTCGAGCCGACGGCGACGGACACGCCTTCGCCGCCGGGTCCACGAACGACTGCGTCGACGACCTGTGGCAGGTGTGGTCGCGGCTGATGTTCGTCAATCCGGGCCATCACCGACCACCTCACGACCTGCCGACCCCAACCCGTCGACACCCGCTGCGGGCTCTCGCAGCGACATGACCACGAAAGGACGGTCGCCGACCATAAGCGTCGGAACGATCATCCGTCCGCTGGGTGCCTTCGAGCGGACGATCTACCTCGACGTGCACCGCAGTCCAGTCGTTTCTCGCTGGTCGTGGAGCTGGACCGGTCCGTGCCGCCCCGTGGCTGAGCGGACCGTTCCGCGTCTCGCCGCGGGTCCGGTCGCGATGGTCGCCGGTGTCGTCACCGTCGCCCATCTGGTTCTGGCGGCCGTGCCGCGGCGGTGGTTCGACGAAGACCTGATGCTGGCCATCGGCCGCCACCACCTCGACTGGGGCGCGGCCGATCAGCCGCCACTGACGCCGCTGCTGGCCCGGCTCGACGACACATGATCGCCCCAGGGTCACCAGTGGTCCTGGCCGTACCCGCGGTCCTGGCCAGCGCGTTCGCAGTGCTGGTGACCGCACCCTTGGCCGAGAGTTCGGCGGAGACCGCGGAACCCAGACCCTGGCCGCGCTCGGATAGGGCACCTGCATGGCTGCCGCGCAGTTCGGGCAAGGGCTGACCCCGTACTCGTTGGAACCCGCACTGTGGTCGGTGATCTTCTGGTTGCTGCTGCGCTGGGTCCGGGTCCGCGACGATCGGCTGCTGCTGGTTCTCGGGGTCGTCGGCGGGATCACTGCACAGACCCAGCTCGCGGTGCTGGCGCTGGGGATCGCCGTCGTCGCCGCGGTCGCCCTGGCCGGCCCTCGCGAGCTGCTCCGCAGGCCGGCGTTCTTGGCCGGTCGGCACTCGCGCTCCTGATCGCCGCGCCGACGCTGGTATGCCAGGCGGCCAACGGCTGGCCCCAGCTGGCCATGACCGGCGTGGTGGCGGCCGAGAACTCGCTGATCTACGGCGGGCCCGTCCTGGTCGCGCTGCACGGGCTGGCGGTCCTAGGGCCGCTGACGCTCGGCCTGGCGGTCCGTGGACTGGCTGCACTGGTGCACGATCCGCGATGGCGTGGCCTGCGGTTCGTCGGGGTGGCGTGCGTGGTGCTGTTCACGGCCATGGTGCTCAGCTCGGGCCGCCACTACTACCCCGTGTCGCTATACCCGGTGCTTTGTCGCGATCGGGGCGGTGGCGTGGCGGGCCCGACCGCCGGTCACCCGGCCGATCGCGGTCCGGGTCGTCGT
>JAKDLE010000278.1 GCA_030453005.1 Pseudonocardia sp.
GGGGGTTGCGACGGGGGGCCGCCCCGCCGCGGCGTGCGCGGGGGGGGGGCGACACGGCGGGGGAGGTGCGCCACGTCGGGTGACACCACGTCGGGGGTCGGATCGACAGGCGCGGTGGGCCCGCGGACGTCGGTTCGTTCAGGCGCGTGCGGCCCACACGGTGCGTCTCGTGCGCACCGCGAGGTCGTCGCGACGCAGCAGGCTGTGCGGGCCGTCGGGGTCGAGGAGCCGGTCGAGCGCGGCGAGGTCCCCGGCCGAGAGCGCGTCGGCCACGGCGTCGCGGATACGCCCCAGACCGGTGAGTGCGTAGCGGCCGACGGACTCGGAGCGGGAGCGCTCGACGGTGGCCGTGATGGTGTGCTCCCCCTCCACGCTGAACCCGGCGGCGACGAGCATCGGGCCGAAATCGGCGCCACGGTGGGGCAGTCGCCCGGCGGCCAGGCGATCGCCGACCTCGTGGCAGCGCCCCTCGAGTCCGGGGCGGTCCGCGGGAGCGTGGTCGGGCAGGAACCGCGGGAAGCCGTCGGGCTCGACGACGACGAGCAGCCCGCCGGGGGTGAGCGCGTCGCGGACTCGGCGCAGGGTGCGATCCGGGTCGGCCATGTGGTGGAGCGAGGCCGATGCCCACACCAGGTCAGGCCGGCCGAGGGAGGGCCATGCGGCGTCGAGGTCGGCGTGGACGGTGTCCACCCGCTCGGCCACTCCGGCCTCGCAGGCCTTCTGCCGCACCCGGCGCAGGTGGTCGACCGAGGAGTCGACGGCGGTCACCTGTGCTTCGGGGAAACGGGCCAGCAGGGCGAAGGTGCCGACACCGGTTCCGCAGCCCAGGTCCACGATCCGACGCGGACCTTCCTCGACCGGGAGCCACGACACGATGGACGCGGTGTGCTCGGCGAGCACCTCGGCGTCCAGGTCGAGGATCTCCGCGATCCCTGTCTGGTGGTCCTCTGCGTGGCCGTGGCCGTGGCCGTGGCTGGGCGTCGTCTGGGTCATGGCCTCACCGTAAGCACGCCATGCGTAAGAGGCCAAGTAGCTTGCGTGATAGGCAAAATCGGGGCTTCCTGGGTGCCGGGCAGGCAAGCGAGAGCCGACGTCGCGTGCCGGTCACGGTGGCTGCGGCCCGGGCGTCTCCAGGTCGTCCCGGTGCCCCCGGCGGGCTTCGCGGTCGAAGATGCCCAGGATCTCGCACGGCCCGCCCTCGGCGCCGATGGCGTGCGGCAGCATGGTGGGGAACTCGGCGGACTGGTTGGTCTCCACGCGGATACGGCTGTCGCCCAGCAGCAGGACTGCGGCGCCGGAGAGGACGACGAGCCATTCGCGGCCCGGGTGGGCGCGCAGCCGCGTGAGGTCCGCCGGAGGGGGCTCCGTGATGCGCCTGCGGATGACGGTCATGCCGGGCTCGGCCTTGATGGACCAGCGCCTCACCCCGTGTGCCCCGTCGACCATCGGATTGGACACGACGTCGTCGGTGGCCGTCTCGACCAGCTGGTCCAGTGAGGTGTCCAGGGCCCGGGCCAGGGTGACGAGTTGATCCAGGGCCAGGCGGCGCTGGCCGTTCTCGATCCGGCTCAGGGAGGACTGGCTGAGGTTCGCCCGGGTGGCCAGGTCCTGGAGTGACCAGCCCTGCGCGACCCGCAAGGCTCGGATGCGGCTGCGCACCAGGCCGTCCAGGCCGCCTTCTTGTTGCGTCATGAGCAGAATCTAGGGTCGTGGTGTGGCACGCACGTTGTTGGTCACCAACGACCTCCCCCCGCGCACCGGTGGCATCCAGAGCTATCTGCACGCGCTCGCCGTGCGGTTGCCGCCGGGGGAGCTGGCCGTCTACGCGCCTGCCTGGCCGGGCGACCGCGAGTTCGACCTCGACTTCCCGCACCCCGTGCACCGGCACCCGACCTCGCTGATGCTGCCGGGGCCGGACGTGGCGCGGCGCGCGGCGGAGCTGGTCGGTCTCCACGGGGCGTACACGGTGTGGTTCGGGGCCGCCGCCCCGCTGGCGCTGCTCGGGCCGTGGCTGCGCCGCCGCGCCGGGGTGCGGCGGGTGGTGGCGAGCACCCACGGGCACGAGGTGGGCTGGTCGATGCTGCCCGGGGCACGCCAGGCGCTGCGCCGCATCGGGTCCGACGCCGACGCGATCACCACCATCTCGCTGCACACCCGGGCGCGGTTCGCCGCGGCGTTCGGACCGGACGCGGCGCTGGAGCACCTGCCGTCCGGGATCGACACGCAGCGGTTCCGCCCCGATCCCGACGCGCGCGCGGCGGTGCGGCGCCGACACGGTCTCGCTGACGGCCCGGTGGTGGGGTGCGTGTCCCGGCTGGTGCCGCGCAAGGGCCAGGACATGCTGGTCCGGGTGCTCCCCGCCGTCCGTGAACGGGTGCCCGGCGCCCGCCTCCTGCTCGTCGGCGACGGCCCCGACGCCTCCCGCCTGCGCAGGCTCGCGCAGGCGGACGGCGAGCACGTCACGTTCACCGGGGCGGTCCCCCCGGCGGAGCTGCCCGCGCACCACGCCGCCGCCGACGTGTTCGCGCTGCCGTGTCGCACGCGCGGCGGCGGACTGGACATCGAAGGCCTGGGCATCGTCGCGCTGGAGGCCGCCGCCTGTGGGCTCCCGGTCGTGGTGGGCCGCTCCGGCGGCGCGCCCGAGACCGTGCGCGACGGCGTCACCGGCCACGTCGTCGACGGCCGCGACCCGCGTGCGCTCACCGACGCGCTGGTGGGCCTGCTGGCCGACCCGGCCCGGGCCGCCGGGGTGGGCGCGGCGGGGCGGGCGGGGGTGGGGCGGGGGTGGGGGGGGTCGGCGCGGGTGCGGCGGCTGCGCGCACTGCTGTGCGGACTCCCCGTCGGTCAGGCGTGCGCGTCGGAGGTGGCGTAGATCGCGGCGATGTCGTCGGCGTAGGTCGTGGCCACGACCTGCCGCTTGAGCTTGAGCGTGGGCGTCATCTCGCCGCCCGCCTCGCTGAAGTCGACGGGCAGGATCCGGAACTCGCGGATCTGCTCGGCCCGCGACACGGCCAGGTTCGCCTCGTCGACCGCCGCGGAGATCTCCGCCCGCAGCTCGGGGTCGTCCACCAGGTCCGCCGCCGAGTCGCCCGCTCCCTTGCCGTTGCGCTCCCGCCACGCGGGCAGCGCCTCGGGGTCGATCGTGACCAGGGCGCCGATGAACGGCCGCGCGTCGCCGACGACCAGGCACTGGCTCACCAGCGGGTGGGCGCGCAGCCGGTCCTCGAGCACCGCGGGCGCGACGTTCTTGCCGCCCGCCGTGACGATGATCTCCTTCTTGCGGCCCGTGATGGTGAGGAAGCCTGCGTCGTCGAGCTCGCCGATGTCGCCGCTGTGGAGCCAGTCGCCCTCGACGGCCTCCGCGGTGGCCGTCTCGTTCCGCCAGTACCGCTGGAACACGATCGGGCCTTTCAGCAGGATCTCGCCGGCGTCGGCGATGCGGACCGCGTGCCCCGGCACCGGCCGGCCGACGCTCCCGATCCGCTGCGCGTCCAATGTGTTGACGGTGATGCCCGCGGAGGTCTCGGTGAGGCCGTAGCCCTCCAGCACGGGCAGCCCGACGCCGCGGAAGAAATGGCCCAGCCGGGGCCCGAGGGGCGCGCTGCCCGACACCGCGGCCACGACGTTGCCGCCGACGGCGGTGCGCAGCTTCCCGTAGACCAGCTTGTCGAACACCGCGTGCTTGATCTTCAGGGCGATCCCGGGCCCGCCGGTGTCCTGCGCCTTCGACCAGGCGATGGCGGTGTCCGCCGCGGCGTCGAAGATCTTCCCCTTGCCGTCGCTGTGGGCGCGCTGCCGCGCGCCGTTGTAGACCTTCTCGAACACCCGCGGCACGGCGAGCAGGAACGTCGGCTGGAAGGTGGCGAGGTCGGGCAGCAGCTGGGAGACGTCGGCGGTGTGGCCGACGATGGTGCGGGTGTAGACCGCGCCGCACTGGATGACCTTGCCGAAGACGTGCGCGAGCGGGAGGAACAGCAGCACCGAGCCGCCTGCGGTGAGCAGCTCGGGGAAGACGTCGGCGACCGTGCGGACCTCGGTGAGCAGGTTGCGGTGCGTGAGCTCGCAGCCCTTCGGGCGTCCCGTGGTGCCGGAGGTGTAGATCAGCGTGGCGAGGTCGTCGGCGCGGACGGCGGTGCGGCGGGCCAGCAGGTCCTGCTCGTCGACGGCGGCGCCCTGCGTCGTCAGCTCCTCGACGGCGCCCGCGTCGATCTGCCAGACCTTCAGCCCGGCCCCGGCGATGCCGTCGAGCAGGGCCCGGTGCTTGTCGGACTCGACGACGATGCCGACCGCCCCGGAGTTCGACAGGATCCAGTCGATCTGCTCGGCCGAGGACGTCTCGTAGATCGGCACCGTGACGCCGCCGACCGCGAGGATCGCGTAGTCGATCAAGGACCACTCGTAGCGGGTGTGGCTGAGCAGCGCGACGCGGTCGCCCGCACCGACGCCCGCCGCGATCAGCCCGGCGGCGACCTGGGCGACCTGCTCACCGAACCGGGCGGCGGTCACGTCCGACCACGCCCCGTCGGCGCCGCGTCTGCGGTAGACCACCGCTGACGCGTGCTGGGCGGCGTTGTCGAACACCGCGTCGACGAGACTCTCCTCGTCGGCGACGGTGATGGTGGCGGGGACGCCGTACTCGCGCACTGACCAGACCTCCTCGGCTGCTCGCCAGCAACCTACAGGGCGCGCCCCCGATCGGGGAGGGGCGACCGATGCCGGTTTCGTTCGGTCCGGCAGGCTGGCCCGCGTGCCCTCCGTCGACGTGGTGGACGAGACGTTCCTGGCGGTGCCACCCGCGGTGGTCGCCGCCGAGTTCGCGACGCCCACCCACTGGTCGCGGTGGTGGCCGGACCTGAGCCTGGAGATCGACACCGACCGCGGGGTGCAGGGTGTCCGGTGGACGGTGCGCGGGGCGTTGGTGGGCAGCATGGAGGTGTGGCTGGAGCCCGTGCTCGACGGCACCGTCCTGCACTACTTCCTGCGCGCCGATCCGGCGGGCGCCGACGGTCGGGCCGCCCCGGCCGCACCACGCCGGGGCGCGGCGGAGGCCCGGCGCAGGCAGCGTGCGGCCAAGGCGATCGCGTTCGCCTGCAAGGACCGGCTGGAGGCGGGACGCGC
>JAKDLE010000279.1 GCA_030453005.1 Pseudonocardia sp.
GCGGGTGCCCGGCGCCGACTGGGCCACCACGTCCAGGTCGCCGGAGAGCACGGTGGCCACCATCATGTAGCCGCCGCCGGACACGGCGTCGCGGTGCAGCACGATCGGCTCGACGCTGCCCGGCACCTGGATGGAGCCGATCGGGTAGGGCGCGTCGACGATGTTCGACGGGTCCTGGCCCGCGCCGAACGGCGGTTCGCGGTCGACGGTGTCCAGCTCGGCGCCGGAGTAGCGGAAGCCGATGCGGTCGGCCACCGGGGTGAGCGTCCACGTCGTGTCGAGGAACGTGGCCCGGCCGTCGGCGGAGAGCCGGTGGTCGTAGAGGCCCATCATCACGCGCACCTCGACGTCCTTCGAGTACGTCGTGCGCAGGTCGTCGGGCACGCGGCGCCCGACCGAACCGGAACCCGAGCCCACCGGGAGCACGTCCCCGGCCGCGAGCGGGCGCCCGGAGAAGCCACCGAGTGCGCCGAGGCCGTAGGTGGAGCGGCTGCCCAGCACCTCCGGCACGTCGACGCCGCCCGCCACCGCCAGGTAGGCGCGGGCGCCGCCCGCGAGGTAGGCGAAGGACAGCACGTCACCCGCGTCGACCGCGATCGACTCCCACTGCGGCCGCTCCTCGCCGTTGACCTTGGGCGCCATCGCCGCCCCGGTGACGGCGACGACCGCGGCGCGCGTGAACACCAGCTCGGGCCCCAGGTAGACACACTCCAGCACGGCCGCGCCCTCGGGGTTGCCGACGAGCAGGTTGGCGGCGCGCAGCGAGTACTGGTCCAGCGCACCCGAGGGCGGGACGCCCAGGTCGTAGTAGCCGGTGCGGCCTGCGTCCTGCACCGTGGTCGACAGCCCGGGCTTGCGCACCTCGATGGTCATGCGAGCACCTCCAGCAGGCGGGCGTTGTACCCGTCGGGGTCGTCGAGAAACGGGGCCAGGGCGAACTCCACCGGCCGCTGCGTGATCCGGAACGTGCCCGCCTCGACCTCGGCGAGGTAGGCGTCATACCGCTCGCGGTCGATGGGCGTGAACTTCACGATGTCACCGGGCCGGAAGAACACCAGGAAGTCGGCGAAGTCCGGCTGCGACTGCGTCGGGTCGTAGATCGGCGCCGGGGTGATGCCGAACATCTGGTAGCCACCCGCGCCGCGCACCGAGTAGATGCAGGAGAAGCAGCCGCCGTAGCCGACGGTCTGCTTCGGGGTGTCGGTGCGCGGCCGCAGGTACTTGGGCACCACGATCTGCCGGTCCCGGGGCACCATCTGGTACTTGAACGGCAGCCCGGCGACGAACCCGACCATCGAGGTGAACCACGGCGACCCGGAGTGCGCGGCGATGAACTCCTCGACGTTCGCGAAGCCGTTGATCCGCGCCGCGTACTCGATGTCGGTGGCGTCGGGGTCCTGGTGGCGGTCGCGGAAACGCATCAGGGTCTCGGTGGTCCACGGGTCGCGGTAGAGCACCGGGATCTCCAGCACGCGGGTGGGCAGCGCGACGTCAGCGGCGTCCCCGACCTGCTTCTCGCAGTCCTTGAGCAGGGCCATGAGCGTGTGCGGTTCGAGCACGTCGGGGTCGTAGCGCACCTGGTAGGAGGCGTTGGCCGGGCAGATGTCGAGCAAGCCGTCGGGCCGCTGCTCCCGCAGCGCGCCCGTGATCGCCATGGCCCGGAAGTTGGCCGCCAAGCTCATCTCCTCGGCCAGCTCCACGAAGATGAACTCGTCCCCGCCCCAGCTGTAGCGAGCGGCACCCGTCCCGGTCGTCACCGTCATAGCCAATCCTCCAGGGTCGACGTGTGGAACTCGCCCGCGGCGAACCACGGCTCGTCCAGCAGTGCACGGTGCATCGACGTCGTCGTGGCGACGCCGTCGACCTCCAGCTCGGCCAGCGCGCGGCGCGAGCGGCGGATCGCCTCGTCGCGGTCGGCGCCCCAGACGATCACCTTGGCCAGCAGCGAGTCGTAGTACGGCGACACCGTGGAGTCGGGCTCCAGCCAGGTGTCGCTGCGCACCCACGGCCCGGCGGGCAGGTGCACGCGCCCGACCGTCCCGGGTTGGGGCAGGAACCCCTTGTCCGGGTCCTCGGCGCAGATCCGGAACCGATCGCGTGCCCGCGGGCCTCCACGTCGGACTGGGCGAGCCGCAGCGGCTCGCCCGCCGCGATCCGCAACTGCTCGGCCACCAGGTCCACGCCCGTCACCAGCTCGGTCGTGGGGTGCTCCACCTGGATGCGCGTGTTCATCTCGATGAAGAAGTACTCGCCGGTGTCGTCGTCGACGAGGAACTCGACGGTGCCCGCGCTGCGGTAGCCCACCTCGCTCGCCAGCCGCACCGCCGAGCCCGTCATCGCCGCGCGCACCGTCTCGTCGATGCCCGGCGCGACGGCCTCCTCCACGACCTTCTGCCTGCGCCGCTGCAGCGAGCACTCGCGCTCGAACAGGTGCACCACGTCCGCGCCGTCGCCGAGGACCTGCACCTCCACGTGCCGGGCGCGGCGCACGAAGCGCTCCAGGTACATGCGGCCGTCGCCGAACGCGGTTGCGGCCTCGCGGGAGGCCTGCGGGAAACCGGTGCGCAGCGCGGCATCGTCGTCGACGACGCGGATGCCGCGCCCGCCGCCGCCCGCGGCGGCCTTGAGCATCACCGGGTAGCCGATCTCCGCGGCGGCCGCCACGGCGGCGTCGACGTCCGCGACGCCGCCGGGCGTGCCCGGCACCGTCGGCACCCCGGCCGCCTGCGCGACCTCGCGGGCGGCCACCTTGTCGCCCATCCGCTCGATAGTGGCCGCGTCCGGACCGACAAACGCCAACCCCGCGTCCGCCACGGCCGCCGCGAACGCCGCCCGCTCGGAGAGGAACCCGTAACCCGGGTGCACGGCGTCGGCGCCCGCGTCCTTCGCCGCGGCCACCAGTGCGTCGATCAGGAGGTAGCTCTTCGCGGCGGGTGAGGGCCCGATGTGCACGGCGTGGTCGGCCAGCCGGACGTGCGGCGCCTGCGCGTCGGCGTCGCTGTGCACGGCCACCGTCTCGATGCCCAGGTCGCGGGCCGCGCGCACGATCCGCACCGCGATCTCGCCGCGGTTGGCGACGAGCAGGCGCCTCATGAATCGATGACGGCGACGACCTGGCCCGCGTCCACCATGTCCTCGTTGTCCACCAGGAACTCCACGACCGTGCCCGCTGCGCCAGCGGGCACCTCGTGGAAGGACTTCATCACCTCCACCAGGCAGATGGTCTCCTCGGCGCCGACCGTCGCACCGGTGTCGGTGAACACCGGGCTGTCCGGGTCGGGGCGCCGGTAGAACACGCCCGGGATGGGGGAGACGACCTCGTGTCGGGCCATGGGGAGCTCCTAGGAGAGGTGGGGTCGCAGGGCGTCGCGCACGGCGGTGGCGAGCTCCACGGCGTTGGGGGTGTCGGAGTGCACGCACACGCAGTCGGCGCGCACCGGGATCTCGGTGCCGTCCACCGCGGTGGTGACGCCCTCGGTGACGGCGCGCAGCGCGCCCGCCGCCGACGTCTCCGGGTCGAATGCGTCGTGTGTGCGGGTGATGATCAGCGAGCCGTCGGGGCGGTAGTCGAGGTCGGCGTAGTACTCGGAGATGAACCCGGCGTCGCGTCCGCCCCAGACCTTCTCGTGCACGGTGCCCGCCATGCCCATCAGCGGCACGTCGAAGACGTCGGCGGCGTCGGCGATCGCGGCGGCGACCTCCTCGTCGCGCGCGGCCATGCCGTAGAGCGAGCCGTGTGCCTTGACGTGGTGCAGCTCCATGCCCTCGGCCTGCAGGAACGCGGTGAGCGCGCCCACCTGGTAGAGCACCGCCGCCGTCAGCTCCCCGCGGCCCAGCTTCATCTCGCGGCGGCCGAAGCCCTCCCGGTCGGGCAGCGACGGGTGCGCGCCGACCTCGACCCCGTGCCGCTTGGCCAGCGCCACGGTGGACGCCATCACCGACGGGTCCGAGGCGTGGAACCCGCACGCCACGTTCGCCAGCGTGACCAGCGGCATCAGGCCCTCGTCGTCGCCGCAGCGGTAGATCGAGAAGGCCTCGCCCATGTCGCAGTTGATGTCCACCATCACCGGTTCGCCTCCTGCTGTGACGATTCCTTCAGGGCCGATTCCTTCAGGGCCCGCCACACCTGCTGCGGCGTGGTCGGCATGTCCAGGTGCGTGACGCCCAGGTGCGCCACCGCGTCGATCACGGCGTTCACCACGGCGGGCGACGAACCGATCGCGCCGGACTCCCCGATCCCCTTGACTCCCATCGGGTTGGTCGGCGACGGCGTCACCGTGGAGCCGAGCTCGATGTGCGGCAGGTCCGACGCCGCCGGGAAGTTGTAGTCGGCCAGCGTGGCCGAGGTCGGGTTGCCCACCTCGTCGAAGGTGGCCTCCTCGTAGAGGGCTTGCCCGATGCCCTGCGCGATACCGCCGTGCAGCTGCCCGGCCACGATCTCGGGGTTGACGACGTGCCCGCAGTCGTCCACCGCGACGAAGCGCCGGATCCGGGTGAACCCGGTCTCGACGTCGACCTCGGTGACGCAGATGTGGGTGCCGAACGGCCAGGTGAAGTTGGGCGGGTCGAACGTGTTGTCCGCGGTGAGCAGCGGTTCCATGCCCTCGGGCAGGTTGTCGGCCAGGTAGGCGGCCATCGCCACCTCGCCGATGGTGACGCCCGCGCCGGTGCCCTGAACGGAGAAGCGGCCGTCGGAGAACGACAGGTCGTCCTCCGCCGCCTCCAGCAGGTGCGCGGCGATCTTGCGCGCCTTGTCGACGACCTTGCCCGCGGCCAGGTGCACCGACACCCCGCCGACGGGGAGGCTGCGCGAGCCGTAGGTGTCGCGGCCGAACGGCGCCACCGCGGTGTCGGAGTGCAGCACCTCGACGTCGTCGGGGTGCACACCCAGCACGTCGGCGGCGATCTGCGACCACGCCGTCTCGTGCCCCTGCCCGTGCGGCGAGGTGCCGGTGACGACCTCGACCTTGCCGCTGACCAGCATCCGGACCGTCGCGGCCTCCCAGCCACCGCTCTGCAGGCGCACGCCGGCGGCCACCTTGGACGGGGAGAGCCCGCCGCTCTCGGTGAAGTTCCCGATGCCGATGCCGATCTGCACCGGGTGGCCGGACTCCC
>JAKDLE010000280.1 GCA_030453005.1 Pseudonocardia sp.
TCTCCGAGGCCCGATGGCAGTGAAGACGCACCGGACACCCCACAGGTTGCCTCGACGGGCGGGCATCCCCCGCACGGACCACCCGGACGGGTACGGCACCGTGTGCGTCATGCCGTTGTTCTCGTTCGAGGGGCTCGCCCCGACCGTGCATCCCGAGGCGTGCGCCTCCACGCCTCGATCTGGTACGGCGCGGTGCTGCGCGCCGACTTCGGACCGATCATCGTGCGCGAGGGGGCCAACGTGCAGGACGGCTGCGTGCTGCACGGCGGGGACGACCCGATCACCGAGATCGGTGCGGGCGCGACGATCGGGCACCTGTGCGTGGTGCACAGCTGTGTGATCGGCCCGGAGGCCCTCATCGGCAACGGGTCCACGGTCCAGGACGGGGGGCGCGCATCGGCGCCCGCTGTCTGGTCGGCGCAGGCGCGACCGTGCCACCGGACACGGTGGTGCCCGAGTGTGGCGCCGGTCGACGGCTGAGTCCGTGCCCATAGTGTCGGGCCCATCGCATCGGACCCATCGCATCGGACCCATATCATCGGACCCATGAGCGCCGAGCACGACGCGCAGGTGGAGCGGCTGGAGCGCGAGGTCAGCCTCCTCTTTCGGCGGTCCCGCAGCGTGCTGCGGGAGCTCGCCGGGCGCATCCACCCGGAGGCCGACGCGGGCGCCTACGCGGTACTGGTCGCCATCGCCCGCGCGGCCCCGGTGCGCCTGGGGGCGCTCGCCGAGGAGTTCGGCCTGGACAAGTCCACGATGAGCAGGCAGGTCTCGTCGTTGCTGAGGCTCGGGCTCGTGCAGCGTCGGCCCGACCCGCTCGACGGGCGGGCGTTCCTGCTGGAGCTCACCGCCGACGGACGGCGCCGACTCGACGAGGTGTCACACACCCGGCACGAGGTGTGGCGCGACCGGTTGCAGGCGTGGTCGACCGAGGATGTCGGGGCGTTGGCGGACGGGCTCATCCGCCTGGCGGCCACCCTCCCCACTCCGGAGCGGCCCGACTCACCTTATGTTGCTAGCCTCAACCTTGTTGCCTATCGTTGCCGTATGCACACGAACGCGGACCGCGCCACCGACGTCGCCGTCGACGAGCTCGCCGCCGCCGTGTCCGCACTCGTGCGCACCTGGCGCAGCGTCGGTCGCCGCGTTCCCGACGCCGCACACTCCACCCTCGCCCTGCTCCAGCTCACCGGCCTGCTCGACGGCGGCGAGCACCGACTCGGAGAGATCGCCGAGCGCCGCGGCGTCGACCAGTCCGTCGTCAGCAGGCAGATCGGCGAGCTGGGGTCCCGCGGGCTCGTCTGCCGCAGGCCCGACCCCACGGACGGTCGCGCCACGCTCGTCCGACTGACCCCGGACGGCCACGAGCTCGCCGCCCAGGCTCGACACCTCAAGCGGGACCTGGTCCGCGGCGCCCTGTCGCGCAGCCCCGAGGTCGACGTGCGCACCGCCGCCCACGTCATCGCCGCACTGGCCCGGGAGCTCGACGCCCGCACCGGCGAGGCGGAGCTCACCACCGACCCGATGAGGACATCTCCTTCATGACCACCCCCGCGGCCCCGCAGGACGCGGGCGGGCCCCGCAGCCGACGTGAGGTGCTCACCGCGCTCAGCGGCCTGATGCTCGCGATGTTCGTCGCGATCCTGTCCAGCACGATCGTGGCCAACGCGCTGCCCTCGATCGTCGCCGACCTGAACGGGGACCAGACCGCCTACACCTGGGTCGTCACCGCCACCCTGCTGACGACCACCGCCACCACCCCGATCTGGGGCAAGCTCGCCGACCTGTTCAGCAAGAAGCTGCTGGTCCAGATCGCGATCGTGATCTTCGTGATCGCCTCGGTCGGGGCTGGCCTCTCCGCCACGATGGGCACCCTCATCGGGTGGCGGGCGGTGCAGGGCGTCGGGGCAGGCGGGCTGCAGGCGCTCGCGCAGGTGGTCATCGCCGCGCTGATCCCCCCGCGCGAACGCGGCCGTTACGCCGGGTACCTCGGCGCCGTGCTCGCCGCGGCCACCGTGTCCGGCCCGGTCGCAGGCGGGTTACTGGTGAGCGCGCCCGCGCTGGGCTGGCGCTGGTGCTTCTTCATCGGGGTGCCCATCGGCCTGGCCTCCCTCGTCGTGCTGCAGCGCACCCTGCACGTGCCGACGCTGCCCCGGAAGGTGCAGCTCGACTACCTCGGCGCCGCGTTGATCGCCGGGGGCGTGTCGGTGCTGCTGGTCTGGGTGTCGCTCGCCGGGACGCAGTTCACCTGGGGCTCCCCCACCTCGCTGACGCTGGCCGCACTCGGCGTCGCGGCGCTCGTCGCGGCGGTGTTCGTCGAGCTGCGGGCGCCGGAGCCGGTGGTGCCGATGTGGCTGTTCCGCGAGCGCACCGTGGTGCTCTCGGTCGTGGCGAGCCTGGTCGTCGGCCTGGTGATGTTCGGCAGCACGGTGTTCCTGGGCCAGTACTTCCAGACCGCACGCTCCTACGACGCCTTGACGGCGGGCCTGCTCACGCTGCCGCTGGTCGGCGGGCTCGTGGTCTCCTCGACCGTGTCCGGGCAGCTGGTCAGCCGTTTCGGCCGGTGGAAGCCCTACCTCGTCGCAGGCGCCGCCATGATCACCGGCGGTCTGGCGTTGCTGGCCACGATCGACCACCGCACACCGCTCGTCGTGATCGGCGCGTACCTCGTCGTGCTGGGCACCGGGATCGGGATGAGCATGCAGAACCTGGTGCTCGCCGTGCAGAACACCGTCGACATCACCGACGTCGGAGCGGCCAGCTCGCTGGTGGCGTTCCTGCGGTCACTCGGCGGCACGGTCGGGGTGACGGTGCTCGGCGTGGTGCTCGCCAACCGGGTCGTGGCGCTCAGCGGCGGCGGGATCGCGGACCTGGCCTCGGCCGCCCCGGCGCAGGCCGAGGCCATCAGGGCCGCATACGGCGACGGGATCGCGTTGGTCTTCGGGATCGCGGCGGTGGCCTCGCTCCTCACCCTCGTCGCGGTGCTGATGATCCGGGAGGTCCCGTTGCGGACCACGGTCGGCAAGGTCGCGCCGGAGCCCGAGGTCCCGGTCGCCGCGGCCCCACCCGAACCCGACGGCCGGGCCGCACCGGCGGTCGACGACGGGGCCCGCGACCGGCTGCTCGCCGTGCTGGTGCCCGAGCCGCAGGCCGCGCTGGAGGCGCTCGACGACATCGAGCGGGCGCAGCGGGACCGGTCCGCCACCCGGGCCCAGCTGGACGAGTCGATGGAGCGGTTGCGGTCGATCGGGCTCAGCGACCACCAGCTCGGGCGGGTCCTCGGCGCTCGTCGAGGCTGACGTCCCGCTCAGGGGTCGAGGTTCGGCGACGAGGCCTGGGCCCAGTAGCGGCGGGGGACGCGGCCCGCCCCGTGCGCGGCGCGGCCGGCCTCCACCGCGAGCCGCATCGCGTGCGCCATCCGCTCCGGGTCGCCCGCCCGGGTGACGGCGGTGGCGAGCAGCACGGCGTCGCAGCCCAGCTCCATCGCCTGCGCGGCCTCCGATGCGGTGCCGATCCCGGCGTCGAGCACCACCGGCACGCCGGCCGCCTCGGTGATCATCGCGATGTTGTGCGGGTTGCGGATGCCCAGCCCGGTGCCGATCGGCGAGCCCAACGGCATGACCGCGGCGCACCCGACCTGCTCCAGCCTCCGGGCCAGCACGGGGTCGTCGTTGGTGTAGGGCAGCACGGTGAACCCGTCGTCGACGAGCTGCTCGGCGGCGTCGAGCAGCTCGATCGGGTCGGGCAGCAGGGTGCGCTCGTCCGCCACCACCTCCAGCTTCACCAGGTCCGTCGCCACGGCCTCACGGGCGAGCCGGGCGGTGAGCACGGCCTCGCCGGCGGTGCGGCACCCCGCCGTGTTGGGCAGGAGCTCGATGCCGAGGCGGCGCAGCAGGTCGAGCACCCCGGTGCCGCCTGCGGCGTCCACGCGGCGCATCGCCACCGTGGTCAGCGACGTCCCCGACGCGACGAGCGACCGCTCCAGTACCTCGAGGTTCGCGGCCCCGCCCGTGCCCATGACCAGCCGGGACGCGATCTTGCGACCGCCGATCACCAGCGTGTCGTCCATGACCATCAACCTCTCCAATCCTCATCCACCCTGCACCTCATCCACCCTGCACCGCGGTGAGTACCTCGACCCGCGCCCCGGCGGGCAACGGGGTGCTCGGCCAGTCGGAGCGACGCACCACCGCCCCGTCGACGGCGACCGCCACACCCGTGCGCGGGACGCCGATCGCCGCGAGCGCGTCGAGCACGCTCGCCCCGACCGCGAGCTCCCGTCGCTCACCGTTGATCCAGACGTGCACGTCTACCTCCTCGAACCAACGAACCGACGCGGATCGGCGACGGCCGGGCCGGGGTCACCACGGAGCAGTGCCAGCACGGCGTCGGCGGTGAGCGGGGCGAGCAGCATGCCGTTGCGGCCGTGGCCGGTGGCCGCCAGCAGGCCCTCCGGTCCCACGGCACCGATCAGCGGCAGGTTGTCGGGGGTGCCCGGACGCAGCCCGGCCGAGCTCTCCACCAGCGCGTACTCGGCGATGCCCGGCAGCACCCGCTCGGCGTCGCGCAGCAGGTCGCGCACCCCCCCGACGGTGACCTCGGTGTCGAAGCCGGTCTCGGTCTGCGTCGCCCCGACGACGAGCCCGCCGCCGTCGCGGGGCACGGCGTACACCGGCCTCCCGTCCACCAGCGCGCGCACGGTGCGCCGCGGAGGGGGGAACGCGCCGGGACGGTGCGCGAGCCGCAGGATCTCGCCCTTGACCGGGCGCACGAGGCCGTCGAGGTCGGGGTGCAGCGCCCCGGAGTGGGCGCCCGCCGCCACGAGGACGACGTCGGCGGCGTGCTCGGTGCCGCTCGCGCACCGCACCCCGGTGACGCGCTCGCCGTCGTCGCTCACCGACCGCACGGCGCACGGCACGAACCGCACGCCCGCACCGTCCGCGGCGACGCGCAGGGCGGCGAGCAGCACGCGGTTGTCGACGGCGAGGTCGGCGGGCACCGACAGCCCGCCCCGGACGTCCGGGCCGAGGGCCGGTTCGAGCCGCCGCAGCTCGCGACCGGACAACCGGTCGACGTCGCGGCCGAGGCGGGCGAGGTGGTCGGCGAGCGCGTCGC
>JAKDLE010000281.1 GCA_030453005.1 Pseudonocardia sp.
GCGCGGGCAGGGCGGCGTGCAACGCCGTGGCGGGCGCCCGTCCGCCGCCGACGCCGAGCCCCGGCCAGCGCAGCCCCTCCATGTCCTCCGCACCGAGCACGAGGTCGAGACCGCCGCCGAGCGGGTCGCAGTCGACGAGGAGAGCACGGCCTCCGGCACGGACGGCCGTGACCGCGATCGCGGCGGCCAGCACCGACGCACCCGCTCCGCCCCGGCCTCCGATAACGGCGACGACAGGCCCCGGCCCGCGGCGTTCCTCCGTGGCCTCCGACAACGCCGCGACCAGCCACGACTCCGCCTGCGGCAACGAGACGACGTGTTCGGCGCCCACTGCCACGGCCTCGCGCCAGACCGAGGGTGGCGGCTCACCGCGCACCGCCACGACGACCCCGCCGCGGCGGGGCCGACCACTGCGGGTGCAGTGGCGTGCGGCGGCGGCGTCGAGCAGCACGACGGGCGCTTCATCCCACAGCCGCCGGGCCGCGGCGGCGTCGACGGCGCGCTCCAGCTCGCACCCGGCCGCGGCGGCGAGCCGGAGGATCGTGTCGAGCAGCTCGGGTTCGGACACCATCACGAGCCCTCTGTGCGGGTGCATCGCGGCCTCCCTGGTTCGCCGCCCCGCCCGGTGCGGGGACGAATCCAGGGTGGGGTCAGGAAAGGGCCCGTGGCGGATGAGTCGCGGATCTGTGGATGGCGACGGACCGATGTGGACAACTCGCCCGCCGGCGCGGCCTCCGGCGGGCGGGTGTCGGGCTCGTGCGGCATGCTGGCCGGGGACGGACACGTCCCCGGGAGACGGACGACCCCCGCCAGGGGGGATTGGCGGGGGTCGTCGTCGGTTCAGCTCCGGGGGGTCGAGCTGAACCATGCCCGGACGAATCCGGACTGCCTCAACTGTAGCCGGTACTGCGCCGTTGTGCGCGCCCCTGGTCGGAGCATCTCCCGCATGTCCGGGGGCCGGGGCCCGACCGTTGCGGCGCCGTCTGGCAAGCTCGCTCGACGTGTCCGGTACACCGGTCGACCCGCTGTCGGCCCGCCCCACCGCGGCCGCCTTCTTCGATCTCGACAAGACGGTCATCGCGGGGTCGAGCGCGTTGGCCTTCAGCAGGCCGTTCCGTCGCCGGGGTCTGATCAACCGTCGTGCGGTGCTGCGCAGCGGCTACGCCCAGCTGCTGCTCGTGTTGGCCGGCGCCGACGCCGACACGATGGAGCACCTGCGTCGCCGCATCACGGCGCTGTGCACCGGCTGGGAGGTCGCGCAGGTGCGGGCGATCGTCTCCGAGACGCTGCACGAGATCGTCGTGCCGCTCGTCTACGCCGAGGCCACCGAGCTGATCACCGCGCACCGCGCGGCGGGCGAGGAGGTGGTGGTGCTCTCGGCGTCGGGGCAGGAGGTCGTGGAGCCGATCGCCGTGCTCGTCGGCGCCGACCGCTGCCTCGCCACCCGGATGGGGGTGGAGGACGGCCGCTACACGGGAGCGGTCGAGTACTACTGCTACGGCGAGGAGAAGGCACGCGCCGCGCGCGACATCGCCGCGGCTCGGGGCTACCGCCTCGCCGACTGCCGCGCGTACTCCGACTCGATCACCGACCTGCCGTTGTTGGAGGCGGTCGGCCACCCGACCGCGGTGAACCCGGACAGGGCCCTGCGTCGGAAGGCGTTGGAGCGCGGGTGGCCGATTCTGACCTTCACCGCGCCGGTTCCGCTGCGCACCCGTTTCCGCCCGTCGGCGCCCGTGGTGGTGACCGCACTCGGGGGAGCGGGTGTGCTCGCTCTGGTGGGCGCCAGCTGGTTGGGTGTGTGGCGCGGTCGCGGTACGGTCGGTGTCACTCTGTGTCGCTGAACCGGTTCACCAATCGCCACCCCTTGCTGTGGTCCACGTCACGGGCTACAAATGGGTCACGGACTTCTGGGAGGCCAGGGGCGGTGCGGTGGAGAAGCATCCGTCCTCCCGAGCAGGGCTCCGTGCGCGAGGGTCGGGCTCTCCACGCACAGCACGCCGCGGGAGGCATGTCGTCGTGGGCCTGCGTACCGGGACGCCGGACGCCGAGGCCACTTCCACGACACGTAGTGCACGCTGGATCTCGATCGTCGCGCGTGGACGGGCGGTGCTTCCGTGAGGAGGCGTCGCCCGTCCTTATTCGTGCTGGTCAGGCTCGTGCGTCCGCGATCGACATGGCTTCCTTCGCTCCTGCCTCCCACTGTGCGCAGCAGTGCAGCAGCCAGGTGCGCACACCGTCCGCTCCGCCCGCCGCGAAACCGGCCGCGGCCGAGCGGTACTCCGCGGCCCGGCGCAGGTGCCCCACCTCGGGAACGGCGAGTCCCTTGGGATCCAGGCCCGCGACCACAGCCGTCAAGCGGGCGGCGGCGCGGGCGACCACACCGTTCGCCGAGCTGAACGGCTGCACGGCCAGTAACTCTCCGTGAACGATGGCGACGAGAATCGGAGCGGGGACGCGGGTGCCTCCGGTGATCAGCCCGGCCAGCAGCGCCAAGCGGTCCGCCACTCCGTCTCCTGCCCGCAGACGGCCGAGCTCGGCGTCGTGCCGCCCGGTGGGCACCAGATCGGACGCCGCGAGTACGTGTAGCCGCGCGAGCGCCTGCGACGGGGACGTCCGCCAGACGGACAACAGCCGCCCGGCCGCACCGGCGACGCGGACGGCTCCGACGAGCGCCGGGTCGGAGTCGTCGGCGTCGAGCGGGACGCCGTCGAGTGCCGCCGACGTCCGCGCCGCCCGCACGCCTGCCTCGGCCGCGCCCGCAGGCCAGCCGCGGAGGTTGGCGGGGTGGTTGTGCACGGCGACGAGCGCGTCCCGGACACCTGCCACCGCCTCGGACACCCCGGGAAGGTCCGTCAGGGGTGCGAGCGGGTCCGCGGGAGTCACCGGGGACATGCTGCCAGTAGGGGGAGGACTGGCCGGACTGCCGGTGCGAACGTCGGTGCCGGGGGATAGCGTCGACCGAGACGATTGCAGCCGGGCGACGAGGCCCGGCGCGAGACACGACCAGGAGGGGTACGGATGGCCGCAGAGGGATCGGCAGCAGAGGGATCAGCAGCAGAGGGATCAGCAGCAGAGGGATCAGCAGCAGCGGGATCAGCAGCAGCGGGACCGACGCTGAGTAACCTGTCCACGGAGAGTCGAAGCTTCCCCCCCAGCGAGGAGTTCGCCGCGCAGGCCAACGCCACGGAGGAGTGGTACGCGCGGGGCGACGACGACCGGGAGGCTTTCTGGGCCGAGCAGGCCGACCGCCTGCACTGGCACCAGAAGTGGGACCAGGTGCTCGACTGGCAGCCGCCGTTCGCCAAGTGGTTCGTGGGTGGGAAGCTCAACGTCGCCTACAACTGCGTGGACCGGCACGTCGACGACGGGCACGGCGAGCAGGTGGCCTTCCACTGGGAGGGCGAGCCCGGCGACAGTCGCACCCTCACCTACGCCGACCTGAAGCAGGAGGTCTGCAAGGCCGCCAACGCGCTCGCCGAGCTGGGCGTGCAGGCGGGCGACCGCGTGGCCATCCAGCTGCCGATGATCCCCGAGGCCGTCATCTCGATGCTGGCCTGTGCCCGCCTCGGCGCGATGCACAGCGTGGTGTTCGGCGGGTTCTCCCCGGGGGCGCTCAAGGCACGCATCGAGGACGCCGAGTGCAAGCTGCTCATCACCTCCGACGGGCAGTTCCGGCGCGGCAAGCCGGCGCCGATGAAGGAGAACACCGACGAGGCGGTCAAGGACACGCCCACGATCGAGCACGTGCTCGTCGTCAAGCGCACCGAGACCGAGGTGCCGTGGACCGACGGTCGCGACCTCTGGTGGCACGACGTCGTCGACCGGCAGTCGGGCGACCACGAGGCGCAGCCCTTCGACGCCGAACACCCGCTGTTCATCCTCTACACCTCGGGCACCACCGGGAAGCCGAAGGGCGTCCTGCACACCTCGGGGGGCTACCTCACCCAGTGTGCCTACACCCACCACGTCACGTTCGACCACAAGCCCGGCGAGAGCGTCTACTGGTGCACCGCCGACATCGGGTGGGTCACCGGTCACAGCTACATCGTCTACGGGCCACTGGCCAATCGGGCCACGTCGGTCATGTACGAGGGCACGCCGAACACCCCGCACGAGGGACGGCACTGGGAGATCATCCAGAAGTACGGCGTCACGATCTACTACACCGCGCCCACGCTGATCCGCACGTTCATGAAGTGGGGCAAGGAGATCCCGGAAAAGTACGATCTGTCCTCGCTCAAGGTGCTCGGCAGCGTCGGTGAGCCGATCAACCCCGAGGCCTGGATGTGGTACCGGGAGAACGTGGGTCGCAACAACTGCCCGATCGTCGACACCTGGTGGCAGACCGAGACCGGCGCGACCATGATCGCTCCGCTGCCCGGGGTCACGATGGCCAAGCCGGGCTCGGCGATGCGCCCACTGCCCGGGATCAGCGCCGAGATCGTCGACGAGGCGGGCGAGCCGGTCGGTCGGGGCGGCGGCGGGTACCTCGTGATCGACCAGCCCTGGCCGTCGATGCTGCGCGGGATCTGGGGCGACGAGGAGCGCTACCGGGAGACCTACTGGTCGCGGTTCGCCGACCAGGGCTACTACTTCGCGGGCGACGGCGCGAAGTACGACGACGACGGCGCGATCTGGATGCTGGGCCGCGTGGACGACGTGATGAACGTGTCCGGGCACCGCATCTCCACTACCGAGGTGGAGTCGGCGCTGGTCAGCCACCCGACGGTGGCCGAGGCGGCCGTCGTGGGCGCCGCGGACGAGACCACCGGGCAGGGCATCGTCGCGTTCGTCATCCTGCGCGGCGACGCGGCGAAGGACGGCGGCGAGGCGGCCATCAAGGCGCTGCGCGACCACGTCTCCAAGGAGATCGGGCCGATCGCGAAGCCGCGCCAGATCATGGTCGTCGAGGAGCTGCCGAAGACCCGATCGGGCAAGATCATGCGGCGGCTGCTGCGCGACGTCGCGGAGAACCGCGAGGTCGGCGACGTCAGCACCCTAGCCGACTCCACGGTCATGGACCTGATCTCCGCGGGTCTCAAGGACGGCAAGGAGGACTGATCGCCGAAGGCGACCTGCACGTTCGAGGGCCGCTGGTGCTGCCCGACAGGG